>JAMDDG010000262.1 GCA_023488865.1 Bacteroidota bacterium
TTAGTCGGAATAGAGAGTTCAAGGCATTAAAAATACAAAATTTGCATCAATCAAACTGAAAAGAGATTAATGCATTTCTGACAATATCATTGTTCTAATATTTAAATCGGTTTAGATTTGGAAATTTTAAAAAAAAATATATATTTTTGGAAAACGACACACAAACTTATGAGAGTCGCTATAATAGAAATTACTGAAGATTTGCTAGTTTTTTCATTTTGTAAAATTTCGATAATTCCAGACCTGACAGGGTTTCAAACCCTGTCAGGTCTAAAAGCAAACTAAATACGAACAACCATGAAAAAAACCAACCCTTTCATTTTCTCCGGAATAATCCTGTTGATTATTCTTGCCTTTGGTTGCAGCAAAAAGCCAGTTCCTGAAGGCATTCAGACTGTTGCCGAATTAAAAACGCTGTTTGCCAATCCGCCCTCGGAATACCGGAGCGCCCCGCTCTGGGACTGGAATGAACAGATTTCCGAAGAAGGGATCGACTTCCAGATGAAGGAATTTAAAAAGGCCGGTATCGGTGGCGTGTTCGTGCATCCGCGTCCAGGTTTGCTTACTGAATATCTTTCCAACGACTGGTTCCATCTGTTTGATTATACCGTTCAGAAGGGAAAAGAACTGGGCATGAAAGTCTGGATTTACGACGAAAATTCCTATCCGTCGGGTTTTGCCGGTGGTCATGTTCCGGCTGAAATGCCTGATTCGTACAAAAACGGAACTGGGTTGGGCCTCGATATTCAGGAGAAACTGAATGTGGTTCCTTCGGATACCCTGGCGGTGGTGCTGAAGAAAACCGATGACGGATTTGCCGATGTAACAGCTTCCGTAAATCAGGAAAATGGCCAAAGCGGAACATATTATGTGTTCAGGAAAACTTACCCGTCCACTTCACCCTGGTACGGCGGATTCACCTATGTTGATTTGATTTACAAGGGCGTAACCCAGAAATTTCTGGACCTGACCATGACCAAAGGTTATGAACGCGACAGCGCCGAATTCGGGAAAACGTTGATGGGCTCTTTCTCCGATGAGCCCAACCTGGAAGCAGCTATGTCACAAAGAACTGTGATGCGCTGGACTCCGGATATGTTTGACGCCTTTCAGCAACGCTGGGGCTACGGCCTGAAAGTGAATTTGCCATCTATACTGGAAGAAACCGGCAACTGGAAGAAAGTCCGCCACGACTATTATGAGCTTCTTCTTGAACTTTTTGTGGACCGCTGGGCCAAACCTTACAGCAAATACTGTGAAGAAAAAGGCTTGAAATGGACGGGCCATTACTGGGAACACGCCTGGCCGGCACCCGGGTTAGACGAATCAGCCATGTACATCTGGCATCAGCAACCGGGCGTTGATATGCTTGGGAACCGATTGGACACAGCAGGCCTGGGCGGACAATTCGGGAACGACCGCGCGATTCGTGAATTGCGCAGCGCCGCCAATCAGGCCGGAAGGCAGCGAACCCTGAGCGAAACCTACGGCGGCGGCGGCTGGGAAATGAATTTTGAAACTCAAAAGCGGCTGGCCGACTGGGAAATGGTGCTCGGTGTCAATTTTGTCAATCAACACCTGTCGTATTATTCGCTCAACGGCGTACGCAAATTCGACTATCCGCTTTCGTTTTCGTACCACGAACCCTGGTGGCAATATTACAAACTAATGGGCGACTACATTGGCCGGGTCAGCATGGCCATGTCTTCCGGTCAGCAGATGAACCAGACACTTGTTTTGCAGCCGAATACCACGGCCTGGATGTATTTCTCGCGAAAAGTCAAAAGTCCGGTGATCGATGCCCTGCGCGACGGCTTTAAAAACTTTGTCTACCGCATGGAGCAACATCAACTGGAATATGATCTGGGCTCGGAAAATGTAATGAAAACACTCGGCAGCGTGGCTGGCAACAAACTTCGGGTTGGTCAGCGCAACTATTCGCTGGTAGTGATTCCGGCTGAAATGCAAAACCTCGATCAGCCAACCCTCGACCTGTTGCAAAAATACCTGGGAAACGGCGGCAAAGTGCTTTCGTTTAATCGGAATATTGCCTTTGTTGACGGAACCGGATCAACCAAAATAAATGAGTTGGCAGCCAAATTTGCCAATCAATGGATGGTTGCTGAAAATCTGAATGATCCGGCTGTTTTGAAATTGCTCCGCCACGATGAATTTGCGATGAACGACGAAACTAAAAATGGCATGTTGTACCATCAACGACGGGTACTCGACGACGGACAACTGCTTTTCGTGGTCAATTCGCACCAGCAGAAAAAAGCGATAGCGGAAGTGACGATGAAAGGGAAATATGTTTCGAAACTGGATCTGGTTTCCGGAAAGATTTACAGTTATCCGGCCAAGACTGAAAATGGCAAAGTAAAATTTAGCATCGATCTCGATCCGGTTGGAAGCGCATTGTTTGTGGTAAACAATCAGAAACCGGAAGAGCCGGAATATGCACCGCTTTCAGGAACAGAAACCGCTGTGGCAAGCGCTGGCCCGGTAACCGTGAAACGCGAATCGGACAACATTTTGATGGTGAATTACCTCGACCTGAAAACGGCTAAATCGGATAAAAAAGATCTGTATTTTATGAATGCGCTGATCGGGCTTTTCAACGAAAACGGCGTAGCAATGGGTAATCCGTGGCAGCACAAAATTCAGTACAAAAAGAACTGGCTCGAATTGGACACTTTGTTTAAAGCCGATTCGTGGTTTGAAGCCAGTTATCATTTTACCATCAATTCAAACCTGAATGCCAATGCCATGAAAGCAATCCGTGCAGTAGTTGAACGGCCCGACATGTGGACCGTGAGCATCAACGGGCACGAAGTTTCGAAAACGGAAGGCGTTTACTGGATCGAAAAAAGTTTTCCGGAGTTTGCCGTGGGGCCATTCCTGAAACCCGGTGTAAATACCCTGACGCTGAAAGCTCCGCGAATGAACGTGCTGGCTGAGCTGATGCCGGTTTATTTGCTGGGCGATTTTCTGGTAAAACCTGCCAAACATGGTTTCGAAATTGCTGAAGGAAACATCAGCGCCCTGGGTTCGTGGCGCGAAAATGGGTTGCCATTTTATTCGCAACAGGTGGCTTATTCGCAAACCTTTAATGTGACCAAAACTTCAGGAGCGGGTTATAAAGTGAAACTGAAAAAGTGGAATGGCCCGGTGGCCGAAGTGTTGGTGAACGGCCAATCGGCCGGGCTGATTGCGTGGCAACCCGATGAACTGGATGTGACTTCGATGCTGAAAGATGGCGCCAACGAAATCACCGTGAAAGTGACCGGTAGCCTGAAAAACACCTTTGGCTTCTTTTACAAACCAAATAACAGCTGGATTTTTGGTCCGTACGAATGGAACTACGCGCCTGAGAAAGCGCCGGATGCCCCTGGATATTTCCTGATGGATTATGGCATGATGGAGCCGTTTGACCTTCGACAAACCTCTACGGTAATAAAATAGCTGACAAAGAGTAAGTAAACATACAGCTGTGAAAAGTCATCAAATGCATGTCTAACTCTATGCTAATAGAAAATATTCAGAAAGGGGATGTGATGGCTTTTAAACAATTTTTTGAAAGTTTCTATCCTTCCTTGCATTATTTTGCTATCAGATATTTGCACGATGATGAAGCTTCTTCAGATGTGGTTCAGGATGCTTTTTTACAATTATGGAACAAAAGATCAGATATACTTTCAATCGCATCTGCCAAAACCTATCTTTTTAAATACGTCAAAAACAAAAGCCTTAACTATTTGCGGGACAGACAAATCGAAACTAATAATCTTGAAAAAATAGCATCAAAAACTTATTCCAGGGACATTATTGTTGAAGATGAAACTTACCAGATTATATGCCACGCCATTCAATCCCTGCCGCCACAGGGGCAACGCGTAATAGAACTGGTCCTTGATGGGTTAAAGAATCACGAAATTGCCACACAATTGGGAATTTCCCTGAATACGGTCAAAACGATAAAACTTAGGGCGTTTAAAACTTTGCGTTCACAATTAACAATAGTCCGGTAGGGCGGGTAAGGCAAATTGCCGGGGCACAAGAGGGTTCAGACAAAATGACAAAATATTGTACCCCAGTCTAAAAATGTCGCAGGAGGAAATGGCCGAATTCGCATAACCGGGATGACCATAGCAAGAATTTCTCCTTTCTGATGAATGCCAAAGGGGAATGGCAGTTTGCCCCGGCCTATGACCTGACCTTTTCATATTCCGGCTATGGGTTTCACAGTACCATGATAGCCGGGGAAAGTAAAAATCCGGGACGAAAAGATCTCTTGAAACTCGCCACACATTTCGGGTTGAAAAATGCACCATTCATTATTGAGGAAGTTCAGGAGGCCATAAGCCAATGGGGGGCAATTGCCAGTGAATATGGTATTACCAGGGAAACAAGAAATACTGTTTAAACAGTGATGGATAAGATCAGGGACTAAAGAAAGTTTACTGGTTGTTCGTATTGTCCCAGTTCACAGGTATTAGATTTACTTTAATTCTTTTGTCAATTCCATGTGAAACTTTCTAATGACTCAAATCAAAAGACAATTTTCCACCTTTGACTATGTCCTGATGGTTTAGGGTATATTTTTTATATCGTTTCCCATTTAATTTCATTGACTTAATACTGTAATTATCCCTGCCTGCATTTGGGGCTTCAATTACAAATTCTTTTCCCGGGTAAAATGAAGGATTAAGCGTGATCGTAATTTTATTGAACAAGGGACTGGCAAGCTGAAAATCCATATCACCGGGACAGGCAGGGTAGAACCCCATCATGGCAAACAGCAGGCAAGCCGAAGTCGCCCCGCAATCATCATTTCCCGGTAACCCATCCGGTAAATTGCGAAAATATTCGTAAATCATTTTCCGGACCTGTTTCTGGGTACGCCACTCTTCCCCTTTTGCATAATTGAACAGGTAAGGATAGGCCATATCGGGTTCGTTGCCCATATTAAAGTAACCACTGTCGAAACAGGCTGTCAGCTTTTCTGTGAATTTTTTTTCACCGCCCATGAGTTTTATGAGCCCCGGAATATCATGTGGTACCATGAACGTATAATGCCAGGAGTCGCCTTCGACAAACCCTGGCTGTGAACGCGATGAACCTCCGTCCCTTGACGGATTGAATGGTTCAAACCAGGTTCCGTCGGCCATTCTGGGCCGTATAAAGTTGGTTTTCGGATCGAAATAATTCCGATATAACATGGAACGTTCGTAGAATTGTTTATAATCATCATCTTTACCAAGCGCTTTGGCCATTTGTGCCAGATCCCAGTCGGCAATACAATATTCCTGTGCCGTAGAAACTGACCCCCATACATACCTTTTATTCTTCCCATTTTCAGGGATATATCCATATTTTAACAGGTTATCCAAACCGGGACGTCCCGGATTGTCTGCTTCGGCAACGGTTGCGTTATGCTTCATAGCCTCATAGGCGAGATCGACATCAAAATCTGTTATTCCACGCAAATAAGTATCTGCAATAACCGGGATGGCAGGGTCGCCAACCATAATATAAGTCTCATTGCCTGCTAATTCCCATTTAGGAAGCCAACCGCTCTCCTGATACATTGAGAGCATTGTTTTGACCATATCTTGTTGTTGTTGAGGGTAAATGAGCGAAAGGAAAGGATGGACGTTCCGGTAAGTATCCCACAACGAAAATATAGTGTAAGAATTAAAGTTATTTGTTTTTAATACCTTATCACTTTGAAAGGCAATATATTCGCCATTTACGTCGTTAAAAATATTGGGGTGCAGCAACATATGGTAAAAAGCCGTGTAGAACATGGTCTTATCATTATCGGTACCACCTTCGACCCTTATTTTGGACAATTCTTTGCCCCATGCTTTTAAAGAAGCTTGCCTGGTCCCCTCAAAATCAAAAGCAGGCTGTTCTGCATTCAGGTTTGCCCTGGCATTCTCAACACTGACATAGGAAATACCTACTTTTACTGAAATAGTTTCATTATCCTCTTTTGTATCAAAAGTGAAATAAGCCCCGATATCGTTGCCTGCCATCTCACGCCGGAACCCCGGAAAAATCTTTCCTTCATTCCATACTCCGCATGAAATTGGGGTTTTACTCAATCTCGCTACAAAATAGACAGTTTGGGCTGTCGATCTGCCACACATACCTCCTATAACTTTGAACCCTTCAACCTCCGTGTCCGAAACCCTACGTATCACCCCTCCTTTGCGTTTGGTGAGCGAAAGTCCCAGATTCAGAAGAATATTTGATTGGCCTTTGGGAAATGTGAAGCGGCTGATCCCTGTACGCATGGTAGTGGATAGTTCAGCCCTGATATGGTAACGGTCCAGCGTTACAGCGTAATAGCCTGGTGAGGCAATTTCACCGGAATATTTCGACCAATACTTGTCTGCCTTTAACTGCAAGTCCCCGGTTGTTGGCATTAATACAAAAGTCCCCATTTCGGGGCAACCCGTACCGCTTATGTGGAGGTGCGAAAAGCCGGAAATGAATGGCTTTCCATAATAGTAGGGACTTGTCATATTAACATTACTCAGGGTATCATAGGAGTTCAGGGGAGATAAAGAAGCCATGCCCCAAGGCATTACAGCGCCCGGGTTCGTATTTCCGCCCCTGGAAGTTCCAATGAACGGATTTACATAATCCGTTAAGTCCTGGCTTGTGGCTGTCAGGGATAAAATGGCAATAAAAAGTGAAAGTAAATATCTCATTTTATTAAATTTATTGATTTTTTCCTGGTTAAGTTAATTTTAACGTTTTGTTTGTTATTTGATGAGTCCTCCAACAACCATCACATTGGCCGGGTACCAGTCGAGCCCTGCATATTTGGCCGGGTCGTCAATGGTTATTTTCCTTTTGAGCAGAATGGAAGCTTTATCAATCGTTTTGTCCTGCACACGGATTTCCACTTCATGGACTTTGTCATCAAGTCCTTCTATAAAAAAGTTATTTTTACGGTAATTACTGCACCACGGGTCAAACCTCGGTATTTCCTGTTTTTTCCCGTCAACAGTGACTTCAATGGTACCGGTTCCGGGGCCTATACAATCATAAATCCCCAATACACTTCCTTTAAATTTAAAGCGCATCACGGCACCCGGTTTGGCCTGATAAATGGAAGGCATAAATTGTTTAAATTGTTGCACTATTGGGTTGTCTTCCGGTAGTTTGGTCCATTCGCCAACCAGCTCAGCTTCCGAAATGTCCACCATTTTTGCGTTCTGCCAGTTATCGGAGAGGAGCGGAGCAGGCATTTGATGACTTTTCACAGATGAATGTTTACTCATTTTTGTCAGGTATTTTATTACCGTAGAGGCATAAATGGGTTGACCGGATTCCTGTAATGGATGCACACCATCGCGGCTAAATACGATTGTATTGGCATTTTCAGAAGGATCGGCTTTGAAAACCAACTTACCCTGCGCCATAAGTTTGGCCACCTCGATTCCCACGTGGATAGAAGGAATACCATAATGTTCTGCTACTTCTTCCATAAATTCGGAAGGTTGTTGTGGTTTGCCTTTGACAAGGTCATTACACATGTTTAATGCGGTTGTGTAAACAAAGCAAATATCCGTATTGGGGTATTGTGCCCAGGTTTTTCTGACAATCCCTTCCATCGTCCGCACCATCGGTTCCCTTGAATTGTATGGCGGAACGCCGGTGCCATTCACTGCAAACTCTACAAAGATCAGATCCGGTTGACCGGAAAGCATGTCATGCTCCATCCGGAAAACCCCTAATCCGGATCCTGTTCCACCGATAGTAGCATCGATCTGGTAGAAAGCGGTCAGTGGAAAGGTAGTACGGAACCAGCCAAAAGTAAGATCGCGCCACCCTTGCGCCATTTCAGTGATACTACCGCCAATGTACCCGATACGAACCTGGCGTTGGGTAGCAATCTTGTGAAATACATTGGGCAATCCGTCCCGTTGATGAAATTCCTGCATTTTAAAAACCGGGTAATCTTTTTTATTCCCGGTAAATTTTGCTGGTTGCGCCGTTACCGTCAGGCAAACCAAAAGCCCGACCAAGAAAAAACTAAAGTATTTAACTGACTTGTTCATAGGTTATTTGTTATTTTTGTAATTCTTATATGTCCTTTTCATTTTTTGAAGTATTTATTAAAAATCTAATTTGGATTCTTGAACCGGAGATATTCCGGTATATGAACAAAAGCCATTTAATTGTGGCCA
>JAMDDG010000053.1:0-5816 GCA_023488865.1 Bacteroidota bacterium
GCGCTTAAGGAAACCAGCAGTTCGTTCATCTCATAATAGATCTCGGTACGGTTACAGGTAGACAAAACAACCGCCCCCGACAAGCCGTTTAACTTAAGGACAGGAACAAACCGCTTGATATCTTCTTCGCAAAAAACAAAGCGTTCCCTTACTTCAATGGGTGCTGATTTATGGTTTAATCCAAGTAGTCCGATCATTACTTAAGGCCTCTAATATGTTTTCAAAAGCGATATTAGAAACAGATTCTGTAGTAAATCTGAAGTTGGGCCCCCTTAGTTTCACCCTAATGCAGAAGCCTGGTTTAAAAGTTATCAAACGTAGTAAAAAACCAAATTCTGAAGTTATTGGGCAACTCAATTCAATCTGAATTTATTTATTTTGTAAAACACTGAATATCAAAACATAAAAACATAATCCTAATCGAAATGATTCAAATCCGGAACGCATTGTTTTATTATTTTCACCTCCAATTAAAATCAACAAATGAACCTATCTGGATTAAATCAAAATTACTGAAATCCCTTATTTAAAACCGTTCCAACTTGTCTTCAAAACCCACTTTCAAGCAATGCATCCCTTCGTTAAATTGATAGCTCACTTTAAAACCATAAAGCGCACAAATCTTCTGTACAATGGCCAATCCCAAACCCAGCGATTCGGGTGAAGTTGAGGATTTGTAGAACCGTTTGAAAAGTAAGTTTTCATCGACCGGTTGCACCGATCCGGTATTGGAAACCTGAAAAAAGTCTTTCTTCACCTCTATGATCAATTTACCCCCCTTCACATTGTGCCTTACAGCGTTTTTAACTAAGTTGACAATTAACATTTCGGCTAAGTAGGGATTCATCTGCAACGTGACATCTGGTTCAATTTTTTTTACAACTTCAAGTTTTTTTGCGCGGATCAGATCGTCAAGGTTCTCGAGGAGGGTAAGAAGAATGGCCTCCGGACTGACTTGCTTCGATTCCGGAAATTGTTTGTTCTCAATTTTTGCCAGCAATATCAGGGTACTGTTGTATTTGGATAAACGAATGGAAGCTTCATAAGCATCGGTTAGCGCTTTGTACTGTTTTTCGCTCATCTCGCCGGATTGGAGCAACAGTTCTAATTTTGAACTGATTATCGCCAGTGGGGTCTGAATTTCGTGGGAAGCATTCTCGGTGTATTCTTTCAGGTTCAGGTAATCATTTTTGATCCTTTCCGTCATGGTTTTCAGAACCCTGTTGAGATCAGCAAACTCCCTGACATCCGAATCTTTTAAAGCAAACTCTTCGTGGGTATTCAGGTCGTACCGGTTGATCTTTTCAACTGTATCGTAGAAAACGCCCCAGACCAGCCTCGAAGAGTATCGATTTACCACCAGAAGTGCGACAATCAAAAGGACAACCAGCCCTGTCATGATCATTATAATCCTGATAATCAGCAAATCTGTCTCTTCAAGTGATTTAAAAATCCGGATATAATACACTTGGTTGTTCACAGTTTCATTAAAGCCCAGCTGCCTGAAAAGCTGATATCGCTGTTCTTCCTGGTTATAAATCAGGGTATCATTGTATCTATCGGATGAAAGCGCCTTATCAACCGGGGTAACCAAAACTACCTCGTTGTGGTTCTGCGGCTGGCTTGCAGATGAATGGGCCGCTTCCATCTGGTGAATGATGCTCATTTTCCGCTTCTCCATCTCCTGGTTGACATTACGGTCGACCTGGATTCGCAAGGAATAATAAAAGGCTATCGCCCCGAAAAGATAGATAAACAGGGAGATAGAAAGTAAATTAAGTGTAGTTTTAGTTAAGAGCCTCAAGTGACGTCAAATTTATATCCAAGTCCGTAAATTGTTTTGATGTAATCTTTGCACCCCTTCTTTAATAGCTCCCGCCGGAGGTTTTTGATGTGGGTGTAGATAAAATCGTACGAATCCGCCAAATCCATGTGGTCGCCCCACAAATGTTCGGCCAGACCGGCTTTGGTAATGATCTTGTTTTTATTGGAAATGAAGAACAGCAGTAATTCATACTCTTTTTTGGTCAGGACCAGTTCCTGATCCAGTACAAAAGCCCTGTGTTCATCCGGAATCAATTTTATCTCGTTTAAAATCAACTCATTGCTCCCATTAAAGCTGATCCGGCGATGAATCGATTTTAGATGTGCGTTGAGCTCGGCCAGGTGAAACGGCTTTGTAAGGTAATGATCTGCCCCAATCTCAAGACCTTCAATCCTGTTGTCTAAAGAATTGCGTGCAGAAATAATAATAATCCCTACCGTGATGGATCTTTTCTTCACCAATCTGATCAGGTCAAGCCCGCTTCCATCCGGAAGGTTGATATCAACTACCAGGCAGTCGTACAGGTAGAGTTCAATTTTCTCAACTGCTTCATTGAAAGTGTAAACAACTTCGCACAAGTGCCCCTCGCCGTCGAGGTATTCGACGATGGCATCCGATAGCGTTCGTTCATCTTCAATAATTAATATCTTCATCACTAACCTCCGGTTTCACAAATTAACACAAATTCAAAACCACTGCAACCACGTCAACCACAGATTTCACAAATTACACAGATTTAAGCTTCGAATTTATGAATCTAAGAAATTGAGTGATCTTTTTCTCACATTTCAAAACAATGCAGAAGGGGTGATCTTCAAAAATTCCTCCAACGGAATGCCTCCGGTTCCCACCAGCAAAACTTTTTCAGGATGGAATTTATCAGCAAACAATTTTATTCCTGCATTTCCACTCCGTCTGCCACTTTTTACTTCAAGGGCAATCAATTTTCCATTCTTTTCGAGAATATAATCAACCTCCTGGTTTCCTTCCCTCCAATAATATAGATTATATCTGTCTGTAATTGAATTATTTATAAGATGAGCGCCTATGGAAGATTCTACCATACGGCCCCATTTCGCGGGGTCAACAACCATTTCTGAAAATGTGGCGTTGCCCAACGCACTCAATAATGCATTGTTAAATACTTGAAATTTAGGACTGGATGAACGTTTTCTGATCATATTGCCCGCATATTTTTCTATTCCTCCCAAAAGTCCACTTTCAGCAAGCAGATCCAAATAGTGTGACAACGTGGTTGTATTTCCTGCTTCCCTGAGTTCTCCCATTAACTTAGTGTAAGAAAGTATTTGGCCTGAATACAAGGTTCCAAGCTCAAAAAGCCGTTTAAGCAAGGCGGGTTTGACGATTCTGGTCAGCATCAATATATCCCTGGATATAACGGCATCTATCAGTGAATCTTTAATATAATTCTTCCAACGATCTTCCTCCCCTATCAATGGCGCTGAGCCGGGATACCCGCCAAAAAAAATATACTGTTCGATATTCCATCCAAAAGCGGATTGCATCTCAGGATAAGACCAATGGCCAAGATAAAAAATTTCAAACCGGCCGGCTAACGATTCTGTTAACCCTTTTTGAATAAGTAACCTGGATGAACCCAAAAGGACGACTTTGATGTTGACCCCTTCCCTGGTATCCTTGTCCCATTGTTGCTTGACCTGCTCACTCCAGTTTTCAATTTTTTGTATTTCATCGATAACCAGAAGATACTCCTTTACCCCGGAGACTTTCATCCTTAACCGGGCACTTTCCCATGTCTGCAAAACCCACAGATTGTCCGTATTCATTACTGAATCTGCCGATTCAAACACATACGGCAAGGTAAATTTCTGCAAAAGTTGCGTTATCATGGTTGTTTTACCTACCTGACGCGGTCCGGTTACCACCTGGATAAACTTTCTTGGCTCTTCAAGACGATCCTTAAGTTTCTCTATGTAAACACGTTCAAACATATTTAATATTCTACTCAATTTAAAATGCAAAATAACTTAATACATTAAGCATATCTATTCAGTGTATTGAGTAAATTTACTCAATACACTGAGCAAATTTACTCAATACACTTATATTCGCAAAAAATAGGTGAAAAAAATTACAGCCCATCTATCTTTTCAGTCTGAATATGTTGCATTTCCTGAGGTTCGGCATGAATGTACACTTCGCTGCGCTCGATTCTTGCTCCAATCTCGGTTTCAATCTTGTCGCAAATCTCATGCACTTGCCGCAGACTCAAATCCGGATCGAGGTGCACGTTTACTTTCACAAATGTGTCGGCACCGGCGGTGCGAATTTTCAGACTATGGAAGTGTTTCACTTCTTTAAATTCAGACAGCATGAGTTTAACCAAATCTATCTTTTCCTGTGGGGCTGTATCCAACAAAACATCGATTGATTTTTTTCCTAAACGGAAGGAGATGAATAATACAATTACTGCAACGCCCAAAGCGGCCACCGAGTCTGCAAAGAAAAAGCCAAAATTGGCACAAATCAATCCAAAAAGAACCACGGATGAACTCCAGATATCTGTTGAAAAATGAACTGCATCAGCCTCCAGCGCATGGCTGTTGTATTTTTTGGCTACCCTGAACAAAGCACGTGAGCGCCAAAAATCAATGGTGATTGAGCTGGCTACCACGATGTAACTCCAGCTATTCACTTCAATATGGGTGCTTCCGGTTATTAACCTGCTGGATGCTTCGTATACAATCCACACACAGGTAATAAGCAAAAGGAGTGTTTCGATTAAGGCAGAGAAGTTTTCAACTTTCCCGTGCCCAAAATTATGTTGAATGTCAGCAGGTTTATCCGATACCCTGACGGAGAAATAGGTTATAAGCGCTGCAAAAAGATCAAGTCCGGAGTGTAGTGCCTCTGACAAAATGCCCAAACTACCGGTAATGATTCCGATAATCAATTTAAACCCGGTTAAAAAGATAGCTGCGAAAACAGATGACAGTGCCACCTGTTTTTTTTCTTTCTGCATGATAGAAATTTACAGTTTCAAACGCCACTTAAGATTTATGTAAATTTAACCGATTTTCATCACTTTAAAAGAAATCCGGCTCTTTTAGACAACAATTCATGCAATTTAGAAAGCAATTAATTCTAAACAAAAAACAGGTGGATTCACTTTAAAGTTCAGAATACCCATGAAGTCATATACCTTGCCCTAAAAGAATCGCAGTATCATCTGTTATGATGAAGCAGCCAACTCCAAAGAGCGGTTTGATTTGTCGATAAGTCACTATCTTTAAATTAGTTTTTTGTATTTTCGGCCTGATAATTAACAGAAAAATACATTTAATTACCTGTATTTCAGACTATTTTACCAATGAGTTTCAAAAAAGGAATATTTCAACGCACAGAACTTCTGCTGGGAAAAGAGCGGATGGACCGGATTATGTCCAAAAACGTAATTATTTTTGGAATCGGCGGTGTTGGTAGCTGGTGCGCCGAAAGTCTTGTAAGAAGTGGTATACAACGGCTGACTATTGTGGATTCTGACCGGATCTGCATCACAAATATTAACCGGCAATTACATGCTACTACGCACACCGTTGGCGAAGTAAAAACGGAGGCTTTGAAAAACCGTTTGCTCGAAATTAATCCTTCTGCCGAAATCAATGCCATTCAAAAAATCTACAACAAGGAGAACCACGATTATTTTGAGCTGGAGAAATACGACTTTATCATTGATGCCATCGATAGTTTGGGTAGCAAAACACATCTGATCCGGCAGGCCACCCGGACCAACGCACTCTTTTTCTCTTCGATGGGCGCCTCGCTGAAAATGGACCCTACTAAAATCCGGGTTACCGAATTTTGGAAAGTCCAGGGTTGTCCGTTGGCGGCCAAGATCAGACGGATGATCAAAAAAGGCGATCTCCCTGCGAAGAAATTCCTTTGCGTATACAGCGAGGAACTGCTCGAAAACAGAGGATCCGGAACCTCCTGCGGAACCGACAAATGC
>JAMDDG010000053.1:6491-8202 GCA_023488865.1 Bacteroidota bacterium
AGTGGCCATTTTGGATGCGACCTTCACATGCAGCTAATTTTGTAACGAAATTCCCGGATCTGATCCTGGCATTTCAGGGTGTTGTAAATCCCAATTGGCTTCCATATACGGTTCCCACGCTGTTGGTGGCATAGGCTCGAACATAATAAGTTGTTTTTGAGGAAATTCCGGTTACATTCGAAGAAAAAACGCCTGGTCCGGTCCCCATTGGATACTTGCTATTGGCCAAAGTGGGATTTTGCGAAGTGGCATATACAACTCCTCTTTCACTTACTATATCATTTCCATCACTGGTAACATTCCCTCCTAAGGTTACACTGTTTGCAGTAATATCTTTTGCAGAAGCAGACAAAACAACCGGTAGTGAAACCTTTGCCGTCGTAAAGGAAATTTCGTTACTATAAGCCGTTCCGATACTGTTCATCGCAAATGCCCTGAGATGATAGACGGTATTCGGAACTAAATCAGTCAGTTCACTGACAAAAACTCCCTTACCGTATCCATCAGAAGTTTTGTCGTTGCTGGTAGTTGGGTTTGGGGTCTCACTCCAGCATACTCCTCTGGAAACAACTAAAGCGCCACCTTCACTTGTGACATTGCCCCCGGAAATTGCTGTTTTACCCAACACAGAAGATACAGCTGTAAGAACAACGGTGGGGAGCCTGCCGGGAGTGGTGACAACAACCTGATTTCCATAAGCAGTACCTGCACTGTTGGTGGCATAGGCACGAACATAATAAATGACGACCGGGTCTAATCCGGTAATATTACTTGTAAATGAACCAGAGACCAGTTCGTCTGTCGTTTTTTTGTCCGCAATGGTAGGATTTTGAGCAATGCTCCAGCAAACCCCGGCTGCCGAGATGTTTCCTCCGCCATCTGAAAGGATTTTTCCTCCGGTGGTAGCTCCTGAAGAAGTGATTTCAGTAACTGCGGAGGTTAACAAGGCCGGAACTGACTTGAGTGTATCCTTTTTACTGCAAAATGTAAATACAAATAGTAACCCAACAAGGGATAATGAGAGATTTTTTGACCAATACATATTAATTATGCCAAACAGGATAAGGGCTGCCTAACATTTTTCGAATTTAAGAACAATTTTTCTGGTAACCAACAGATAAACACATATTAGTATCAGGTCTTTTTAATCAGTATCGCATCATCCCAATCTTGTTTGAAAACAGCTAACATCAGATAATACTCGTAGATGTTTAGTCCGTCTATGCAGCCGAGCCGGATTTTATTTTATCTGACAAGAATTTGAAATTTTCATGGTAAATACTGAAGGATATTTCTCCATCAAATCACCCATGGATTTCGTCAACAATTTCATGACTGTTTCCCATTCCCCGGTAATAATGGTACTCATTTTACCCGTTTCAACTGCGATGCCCTCCCAGGCAAGCTGCTGAATAAAGGCATTGACAGGAGTTATAAAATCCCCGGTCAAGGGATAATAACTAATTTCGACGGATACGATCATCATTTATTTTGTTTTTTGAACAATGGCTGCAATAAAAACCGGATGAACGTTACCCGGGTCAGGAAGCTCGTCCAAAAGTATAAAATCGGTGGTAAGGTACACGCCTGATTTTAAAATTGGCTCTCCAAAACGCTGAAGTTTGTTCGTAAGTTCTTCGGCTGTTAAAAATTGAGCGTTTTTAAAGGTTTCATCCTGATCTTTATTCTCGCCCAAAACAGACCGGGCGTT
>JAMDDG010000329.1 GCA_023488865.1 Bacteroidota bacterium
GCCATCCTCCACGGTTCTTTGGCCGCCAAATCGCCGCCAGGCATCGGAATATACTCAAAATGAGTAACACGCTGGTAACGATCCAAATCGCAAACCATAAATTCTGAGCCCCAAATATTCCCGTCATCGCCTAGCCCCGTACCATCGAAACTCACGCCAATTACCTTTTCATCTAATCCAAATTCGGCCATGCATGACGCAATGTGGGCATGGTGGTGCTGCACAGAAAAAGTTGATATTCCTGAATTTAAAGCGTATTTGGTTGAAAGGTAGTCAGGGTGCAGGTCATGAACTACGATTTCCGGTTTGACCCGGAACATTTTTTGAAATTGGACAATACTTTTTTCATAAAAAGAATAAGTTTCAAAATCTTTTAAATCCCCTATGTGCTGGCTTAAAATTGCCTGATTCCCCTTTCCCAGACAGAACGTATTTTTAAGTTCCGCACCCGTTGCCAGAATTCCGTCAGAATTGAATCTCAAATTCACCGGGTTTGGCACCCATCCCTTGGAGCGGCGCATTATCCTGGGTTTATTACTCACCACTTGTAACACTGAATCATCGCTTCGATTATAAATAACCCGGTTGTATATAACTATAGCATCACATATCGAACCTAGCTTTTTTTCTGCATCTTTATTCTCAATAATAATGGGTTCATCTTTTAAATTACCACTGGTAAAAACTATTGCCGAAGTTTTTAATTTTTCAAAAAGCAAATAATGAAATGGCATGTATGGAAGCAATGCACCTATTGTATTTATTCCGTTACTAACACTTTCAGGCAAAAGGTTTTTAGACCTTAAAATTACAATTGGCCGTCGCCACGAATCCAGTGTGTCAATTTCTTTTTGATTTGCGGCACAGTATTGGGTTACAGTTTCAACGTCCCGGAACATAATTGCAAAAGGTTTTCCTTCCCGTATTTTTATTTTTCTAAGTTGCTGCACGGAATATTCCTGCAAAGCATCACAAGCAATAAAAAATCCTCCGATCCCTTTAACGGCAACAATTTTCCCTTCTGTTAAGTACCTGGCTGTATGTTCAAGAACCTCTTCAAAATTTTCTGTTTTAATATTTTGTGAAATGAACATATAATTCGGGCCACAGTTCAGGCAGGCGACCGGTTGTGCATGAAACCTCCGGTTGGTAGGATTTTCGTATTCCGAAGCACAGGTTGGGCACATTTCAAAAACATCCATTGTTGTTTTATTGCGGTCGTATGGCAAATCGCGTATAATTGAAAACCGGGGGCCACAATTGGTGCAGTTAGTAAACGGGTAATTTAGCCTGTGAGGTTGTTTCCGGATGTCTTCCAGGCAGTTTGCACAAACCGCAATATCGGGGCCAATTTGTGTAATTTCCTTTTCACCAGAATATTCGTCACTTAAAATAATTTGGAACCCGTTTTTATGTGCCTGATCTGAAGGTAAAATCAATACATTCTCAATTTGTGCTGCAACAGGGGCTTTACTTTTTAAATCTGATATAAAATTGTCAATATTCATCATTTTCCCCGTGGCTTCAATTAAAATCCCTTCGCTTCGGTTTTTCACCCAACCTGAAATATTATTTTTCTGAGCTGACCGGTAAACAAACGGACGAAATCCTACTCCCTGAACCAGGCCATTAATTCTAACTGTAACATGTTTCAGGGAATCTTTTTTCATATTGTTTCGTGCAAATAAACTCTGTTAATATCGAAAAAATAAAACAAACAAAACGAATAAAGCAGAAAATTTATTAATTTTCCGGATGAAACGACCGTGAAAAAATCTTCCACACACAGGAGGATGATTATTGCGAGTTCCATCTGT
Organism: Bacteroidota bacterium; assembly: GCA_023488865.1. Classification (GTDB taxonomy): domain Bacteria; phylum Bacteroidota; class Bacteroidia; order Bacteroidales; family Prolixibacteraceae; genus CAINVV01. The sequence continues at coordinate 1,818 of JAMDDG010000329.1, forward strand.
CCACTGAAAAACAAAATTATAAACAGATGAAAAATATCCTTCTGCTAAAACTTGGTAGCAATTTCCCCGTAGAAATCTAAATATTCACTTTGGTAACTTTTCCCTATCGGTGTTTATCCGGATTTTTAATTTAACATAGCATATTAATGAAAGTTGTCCAGCCATCTTGTACTTCCTGCTTAATCAAAGCACCTTCATTCTTCAGTGAATTGGATACGTTTGATTTACTAAATCTGAATAATAATAAAATCTGCAATTTTTATAAAAAAGGGCATATTGTATTTTACGAAGGACGAATTCCAACCGGTATTTACTGTCTGGAACAAGGCATGGTAAAAATTTACCGGGTTGGCATAGATGGGAAAGAGCAAATTGTACGTTTTTCAACGCCAGGGAGTTTACTTGGTATCCGTTCGTTATTAAGTGAGGAACGATATACCGCTTCGGCCGCTACATTGGAAGATTCAGTGATTTGTTTTATCAATAAATCTTTCTTTTTCCATTTAACCAACAAGTACCCCAAAATGAATGTTGAAATTGTAGGCCACCTGTGTAGAAAGCTTAAAGAAGCCGAGGATAAAATTATTTCGATTGCCCAAAAGCCTGTTAGGGAAAGGTTGGCAGAGTCGTTGTTAATTCTGAACCGCGTTTATAAACCTAATGGGAAGTCCGTGTCTAAACCTAAAATTTTATTGTCCCGCGAAGACCTGGCAAACATTCTTGGGACTGCCACCGAAACCGTCAGCCGGCTCTTGCACGAGTTGAAAGATGAAAATCTGATTTCCATTGAGGGCAGGTCAATTACACTTACCGATATTGAGGGATTAAAACATACCGCAAAGATTTTTGAATAAATAAATCCCAAAAAATTGACATAGATCATTTTTTAAGCTTACCTGTATCATTTAATAAGAGATTTGTTTCCAATAAATTTAAAGATGCGTTGAACCTTCTTGTGAGGGTCAATTTGTCTGAAGGGAATCAACACGTTCAATTTAATCTTTAATCCGAAAAGAACTTATCTTGCTATGAGTGAAAATGATTTAACTGGTATTTTTTTTTACCATCCTGGGGACGGGAATGTAAGTAACTTGGATTTCAAAGAACTAATGCAATTTTCAGGTACATTTAAACATGTTGCGGTAGTCTGGGATTCGGAAAAATTTCCTCTGTGGGACAAAAAATATCTCGAATCGCAAATTCGGAAATTTAATCTGAATCGTTTAGTCATTGCAGGTTATGACACCGGAATGATTAAACCGTTCTTTGCCATGGTATTTTCAACACTGGGTATCCCGGTTGAAAATATCTTGCTTGCTGATTTTATAGAACATGGTGCGATGGAAAAAAGCAATGCTGAACTGGCAAAAGCAATTGTGGTTTGTGGTATTTATAATGTTCCGTTTGAAGATGCCGCAAAGCCTGGTGAATCAGATGTATGCCCCGACACACTTGTTATTGGCGGAGGAATTGCAGGAATTGAGGCTTCATTGGAAATTGCAGACGGCAATCAAAAAGTTTATCTGGTTGAAAAAACCGGGACAATTGGCGGTCACATGGCAATGTTCGATAAAACCTTTCCCACACTGGATTGCGCAGCCTGCATTTTGACACCTAAGATGGTGGACGTAGGGCAACATCCTTACATCGACCTGATGACCTATAGTGAAGTAAAAAGTATTGAAGGTCATCCCGGATGTTACAAAGCAAAAATCCTGAAAAAAGCCCGCAGGGTTGATCTCTCTAAATGCATTGGATGCGGAACCTGCGCAGAAAAATGCCCCGGCAAAACGTATAGCGAATTCGATCAGGGGACGGTACTTCGAACGGCTATTTACAGGTCATTTCCACAGGCAGTGCCAAACAAGTATCTGATTGATGCTGAAAGTTGCCGGTATGTACAAGGGGAAAAGTGTGGAGTTTGTGTAAAGGTTTGCCCTGTTCCTGATTGTATCGATTTAGATGCAAAAGATGAAGAAGTTGAAATAACCATTGGAAATATTATTGTTGCTACCGGGTTCAAAGTTTTCGATGCCAAACGGGCCGGGCAGTTTGGTTATGGGAAATATCCAAATGTTTTGACCTCACTTGAATTTGAACGCTTAATTAATGCTGCCGGGCCAACCGGAGGAAACATCACCTACCGGAACAAGGACAAAAAAGGCAATTGGGTTTTCACGACGGGCGCAGATGTGCCCGACTCCGTGGCTATTATCCATTGCATTGGTAGCCGTGACGAAAATTACAATGCATATTGCTCAAAGGTTTGTTGCATGTATTCACTGAAACTTGCCCATTTGGTGAAGGAGAAATTGCCTGGGGCCGAGGTTTACGAGCATTATATCGACATGAGGGCATTTGGGAAAGGATACGAAGAATTTTACGAACGGATTAAAAGGGAAGGAATTCATATAATCCGGGGACGCACTGCAACCGTGAAATCCACTAATGGTGAATTAATAATTCGAAGCGAAGATATTGAAAGCGGCAGGCTATTGGATCAGAAAGTTGAAATGGTAATCCTGGCAGTAGGTATGGAACCTACCGATGATGCAAGATCACTGGCTGGAATGATGGGAATTGAAGTTGATAAATATGGGTGGATGTGTGGAATTAACAACATCAGTGATTCTGTAAATACGCGCTCAGGAGGAGTGGCAATTGCCGGCACATGCCAGGGGCCAAAAGATATTCCTGACACCGTTGTACAGGCCTCGGCAGCTGCATCCCGTGTTTTGCAGAACATTATAAAAGGGAAGGCTTCCAACGGGATTTCAAGCTTGTCTTATTCTGATATCGAAAAAAGGGCAAAGGAACTTTCAACCATAAAAGAAATGTAACCATGGCAACAAGAGTGGACCCGAATTTTATGCAAAGCCTCGAAAAATTCGGGGTTAAAGACTGGAAAGGCTGCTTTCACTGTGGTAATTGCACTGCAAGTTGTCCACTCATTGAAGAGGAGTACCTGTTCCCCCGGAAAGTAATACGCCAGGCACAAATGGGATTAAAAGATAAACTGGAAAGTAATATCGACTTGTGGATGTGTTATTTCTGCGGAGATTGCACAAAAAGCTGTCCCAGGGAAGCCAATCCGTGTGAGATTATGCGTTCAATCCGGCGGTATCAGATGTCAGCTTATGATTGGACTGGATTATCTAAAAAATTCTTTACCTTGCAAAAATGGGAACTTTCCTTCTTTTTCGGAATTGGCATTCTGATTTTAATCCTTTTTGCCATTTTCCTTCCACCTTCCCCTGAACTATGGGCAAATCCCACACGGTTTATCAATGAACAAGGCGGGGTTATGATAAATAATATGGTAGACGGATTTTCCGGAGAAAAGTTTTTATACATTATTCATTATGGCGACTGGATTATGGCGTTTGTCGCTGGCGGGCTTTTAATAACAAACATTCTGCGCATGTTTTACCTATCAATATGGAGAGATAAAAGTATTCATATACCGTTTCATGCCTATCTCACCCAATTATGGAAACTGATATACCACTTTGCCACTCAGCCAAAACTCAGGAAATGCGACGATAAACTGTACTGGCTTGGACATCTGGTCTTTATGACAGGTTATACTATCATGTTTGTATTAATTGTGGGTCTGCTACCCAGATTTCAAATTGAAGAAGTTGTTCCGTGGTACAACTGGCAAAGAATCCTTGGGTACTATGCAACCATTGGGATTTTTGTATTCCTTGTTCCTGTGGTAATCGGGCGGTTCAGAAAAAACAAGTGCAAACTCAAGTATTCGCATTTTACCGACTGGCATTTTATCATTGTGCTCGGCCTGACGACCATATCAGGAATATTAGTACACATTTTTCGCCTGGTCGGAATGCCCGTTGCAACCTATTTTTCGTATGTAATTCATCTGGCCATTCTTGTCCCGATGATTATGATAGAAGTTCCGTTCTCGAAGTGGTCGCACCTGGCTTATCGCCCGTTTGCGATCTATATTGCTGCGTTGAAAAAAGCAGTTGTTAAAAAGAAACAAACTGAGCAAGTGCCGGTATTTGCCTAATATTTATACCTATGGAAGAAATAAGAATAGGAGTATATGTTTGCTGGTGCGGAACCAATATTTCAAGAATGGTTGATGTTGAGGATGTTGCCAGGGAAATTGAGACGTTGCCTTATGTTGTGGTAGCACGCGATTACAAATACATGTGTTCCGATCCGGGACAGGACTTGATAATCAACGATATAATAAAACACAAACTAAACCGGATAGTAGTCGCAGCATGCTCACCCAGAATTCATGAATTAACATTCAGGAAAGCGTTGGAAAATGCCGGATTAAATCCGTATATGTTTGAAATGGCAAATATCCGTGAGCACGTCTCGTGGGTACATACCAACAGGGAAGATGCCACCAGAAAAGCCAAAGCGCTGGTAGCCGGGGCAGTTAGCCGGGTACGTTGGCACAGTTCACTGGATAAACGTTTCGTTGATATAAATCCGGCAACTTTAATTATTGGAGGTGGGATTTCAGGAATTTCAGCAGCGCTTGAAATTGCTGATGCGGGCAAACAGGTTTATCTCATTGAAAAGACAGGGCAATTGGGAGGTTACGCGGCAAAAATCGACCTCTCCGCTCCCTTTATGTACAGTGCTCCCCAAATGATTAATCCTAAAATTGACAAGATATTCAAACATCCACAAATCAAGGTTTTTCTAAATACCCAAGTGGAAGAAATGAGCGGATACTTTGGAAATTTTACAACCAAAATTAAAACGGAAAAAGATCATGAGGTTGAATTAAAATTTGGAAACATAATTCTGGCAATCGGGTTAAGCACTTTCGATCCTTCAGTAATTGAAAACTACAAATACGGAAAAATTCCGGATGTTATTACTTCACTCGAATTTGAACAGTGCTTAAAATCAGGAAAGATCTTAAGAAAAGACGGGAGTGTTCCCAAAAATGTGGCAATTATTCACTGCGTAGGAAGCCGGAATTCAAATTATCATGATTATTGTTCAAGGCTTTGCTGCAAGAATGCGTTGAAATATTCTAACCTGGTGCGTGCTGCAATTCCTGATGCAAATATTTTTGAAATGTATTCCGATATGCGCGCCATGGGCGATGGTTGCGAAGAACTGTATTCGGTCACCTCCCGCAAGAATGTAATGTTTTTAATGTTCGACCAAAAAAACGGAATGCCCGACATCAGAGAAGCATTACCAAATGACAATTGTAAGATGGTAATTGAAATGGATGAAAAACTTTCGGGTGAACGAATTGAAATACCTGCTGATCTGGTAATTCTGATGGTTGCCATAGAAGCGCAAAAAGAAGCTAAAAAACTGGCACAAGCTATCGGAATAAGCATGTGTGGAAACCAGTTTTTTATTGAGCGTCATCCAAAACTCGACCCTGTTGCTACTACAACTGATGGCGTATTTATTGTTGGAAGTTGCCAGGCGCCAAAAGGCATCCCCCATTCTGTGGCACAAGCAAGGGCTGCAACTGCACGGATTCTGGCCAGAATAAACGTTGGGCACGTTGAAGTGGAAGCTGCTATAGCCAAAGTAAATGAAGATATTTGCTGCGGATGCCAAACCTGTATCAGCGTTTGTCCATATTCTGCAATTAGCCTCGATGAAGAAAAACATGTATCGGTAGTAAACGAGGTTCTTTGCAAAGGCTGCGGAACATGTAGCTCAGCCTGCCCCAACGGGGCTATCCGTGCACAACATTTTACGGATACACAAATTCTTTCCCAAATAGATGGATTACTTGAAAAATCACTTCAACTACAGGAGGGTTTACTATGAATTTCGAACCAACAATAATAGCGTTCCTATGCAACTGGTGCTCCTACACCGGTGCCGACTTAGCCGGAACTTCCCGGTTGAAGTATGCACACAATATCCGTATTATACGACTGATGTGTTCCGGTAGGGTAGATCCAACTTTTGTACTGGAATCGTTTAAGAAAGGCGCCGATGGGGTACTGATCTGTGGGTGTCATCCTGGTGATTGCCATTATCACGAGGGAAATTACAAATGCCTGCGCAGGTACCATTTCCTCACAAAATATATTACGCAATTAGGCATTGAACCTGAACGGTTGCATTTGGAATGGATCAGCGCTAGCGAAGGGAAACAATTTGCGGAATTGATCGATTCATTTACTGAAACAATGAGGGAATTGGGCCCTTGTAAAATTAAAAATGTGATTGAAACTTATACATAGGAGATTGATTATGTCTGAAGAAGAAAATAAACCAAAACTTAAACTCGCGGTATACTGGGGAGCCGCTTGCGGAGGGTGTTGTGTTTCAGTTCTCGATGTCCATGAAAAATTGTTCGATGTTGTGGCCAACGCCGATCTGGTTTTCTGGCCTATCGCCCTTGATATTA
>JAMDDG010000447.1:0-3907 GCA_023488865.1 Bacteroidota bacterium
TCGCTCGGGAAACCCCAGTGTCCATAACATTCGAGCCAGGTATGCAGACCATGTTTATGGCTAACGTCTCTTAATCCACCTACATAATCGTAAGCCACTTTATCGGCCACCATGCGGCGCATGTCCCAAAGGAAACGGTCGGAAGCCAACTCGCTGTTCACAACCAGTCCTTTATAAACCGGCAGATATGGCACCGGATCGTAACCGTACCGTTGCTTAAATTCAGCAAGAAAATCATCGGTAAAATTTTGTCCACCCGTTTCATAACTGTCCTGAACGACCACTTTAAAACATTTCCTGTCGGCTTCGGGAATACGCTTCAGAATTTCGCCCATATAACTGTTAAAGTGTTTCGCTATGTGTTCTTTGCTCATTTTGTCCACTTCGTAACCAGTTGATTCAGGTGATGCCGGGGCATTTGTTGTGCCGGTCGGAGTCATGCCTGTACGGAGGATAACCCATTCGCCTTCCGGAACATCCCAGATAAGAGTGCCATCGGCTGATAAATTCGCCGAGATATCGATCACGGTTGAAGCATCGATCACGGTTGACTGATCATTGGGTTCAGGTTGTTGTGTCCACTGATATTCTTTCCAGTATGGCAGCGGAGTCTGGTACATTTTAGCAAGGGTTTTCTCGCTGTAACGTTCTACCCGGGGCGATGCTGCCAATGCCACTTCAGCAAGACCGCTCTTTGGATTAGTATTCTTAATGATCAGGCGAAAACTGGAAGCTGTGGTCGCCGGGAATGACACCACAACCGGGGCATACGGTTCGAAACCAACATTCAACGCCGGATTGGAACGGTTAATCTGAAATTCGGAAATAGTGCGGAATGTTCCGTCAGTGTCTTTCACCTGAAGTATCGCGGGAGTATTCATCCGCTGTTCGATAGAACGAACCGAAAGACTTCGAGCAGTAAATGGAGTTTTAGCCTCCATATCAATCACAAATTCGTTTCCTGCCGGAAAATTAATCCCGGTTTTATTATCACCATCCGTAATTTTAGCCAGACCGGTCACACCAGGTGTAGAAGTAATTCTTCCGTTTTTTGAATTCAGGACAAGTTGGTCGTCTTTAGGAGCCGGATAAGCAATAACTTTGACATCCTGAAAAATGTCAACTGGCTTGTTCAGTTTCTGCGACAGTTTCTGCGGACCTTTTACATGTAGTTCCGAGGCAGCCAGGTAACGCATGGCCTCGTCGGCTTTGATCCATGGCCCCCCGGATTGACTCCAACCCGGAGAATTGAAAATCCCGATTTCGATGTTCAGTTCTGTAGCCGTTTTCAGCGCGGCATGGAGGATGTTCCACCACTCTTCGCTGAGCATTTTTACTTTCCCGTAAGGAATATCTTTCAGCCCAATATTACCGATAAAGGCCCGGTTGATGCCGGCCTGTTTCATCGCGTGGAGGTCTTTGATCACGCCTTCCTTCGAAATATTGTCGGAAATCCAGTACCAGTAAACACTGGTTTGAATGGAGTCTGGCGGGGTGATGAAGCCATCCTCTAATTTCTCGTTAGAAACATTTGCGTTATCTTTTGCGCATGCTCCAATAAAAAATGCAAGTGCCAGACAGCTAATTAGTCTAAATGTGTTTTTCATAACTTAATGATTCTATTTAAATCTTATTTCCCCTATTCGTTAAATAATTATTTATTTAGGCACAATAGGTCTGGTATCATCTTTGCGGTATAGAATCCGCCAGGTATTTTCAGGAAAAATGTCATTCATATAAAGGGGCTGTGCAAGCCAAACCCTGAACAGGTTCTTTTCACTATATTGATTTCCGGCTGATGCATAATCGCACATGATCAGGTTAATCTGTTTATGGCCAAAAAAGTGTGTATATCTGAACAGGAAAGGCACTTCAAAAGCCATCCATATCCCGGCAGGTATATTCTTAACAGGGGTTAATTCGATGTATTGGCCGGGCTTATCCAGAGTTGGACATGGCTTGGGCAGCACATAGTTCAGTCCTCCCCCCTCATTCACATGATTCCATTTTGTTCCATCGGGAAGCAGCCAAAGATTGTAATTTTCCGCTTTAACCATCCGGTTGTCCAGAGCCAGAACTACTGGTCCCCTCATAACGGCTAGGTCGTTCACGCTTCCAGGTGCCCGGATAATTCGCCCACGAAGATCCATTTCAAGTCGAATCTGATCGCCTTTTTTCCATTCACGTTTAATTTTTGCATAAGTTCCCGGCTCGCATTTTATGGTTTCATCATTGATCGTAAGGCTGGTATTTTTGTCCCATGCAGGAATCCGGAGGCTAATTGTAAAACGTTCGGGTTGGGGAATGTCAACACAAATCAAAATTTCTTTGTTCTCGGGGTAATTGGTTTCCTGGGTGATTTTTAAATCAGTGCCACTTTTTAGTTTTTGTGTCCAAGTCCCTTTGCTATAAAGGTTTATCACTGGTCCGGATTTACCTTTCATAACCGACCATCCAGGAGTAATCAGCATGCCTCTTGGGCCATTTGCCACACAACAACTTGACTGGCAAACTGGAACCTGCATTGGTGAAGGCATCCGTTCTCCGATAAGTGGCGAAAAATAGGCCCACCAGTTACCTTCATCAATCATTGCTCCAAACAAGGCATTGTATAGCGATACTTCCAGATTGTCAGCCCAAACCGGATCACCGGTTAATTGTAACAACTGGTAGCACAACTTCATCCAGGTCACGGTAACACAGGTTTCCATGGGTTGTTCCATGATTTCGGTTTGGCGGTTGGCACCATCGCACCACAATTCACCACTCGATCCGGAACCCACGATCATAATTTCTTTCTTCAGAACGCTTTTGCCAAATCTGACCACAGCATCCAAAAGCCGCTTTTCACCGGTTACACGGTATAACTCACATAATCCCTCGTAACACGACATCATCTCATAACCTTTGGGGGCAGCAATGAGAATTGGATCGACACCGGCCAAGGCATCCTCAACCAGGCGAAGTCCCTTCTGATTGTAATCGTTGGGTTCGCTCCAAAGTTGCACGAGGTATCTGGCAAAATCAAGATACTTTTTATCGCCGGACCGCTGATATACCAGCACAACCGGTTCGAGAACAGAGCAGGATGACAAAGATCCGATTATCCGAAGCCCGGTTTCTGTAAGCTTTTTCTTGCCAGGGCCAGCAATTTCGATAAGTTCATCGGTGGCACGGCAAGCAGCTTTTAAGGATGCTTTGTCACCTGTCTGATCGTAATGCGCAATCAGTCCGAGTAATGCATATTTCCTGCCCCAGATATCCCAAGAACCAAAATCATTAGCCCTTGAATAGCTGCTTAAACGTCCATCTGAATCTTGTGCTTTTAGTAATTCCGATACCGATTTATCCAATATTTCCCGGTAGTTTGCATTTGGGTGCCATGCATAGGCTAAAGCCGCGGAAGTGAACCATTTGCCCCAGAATTCACCGGTAAAGCCACCTCCGTCATCGAGTTTGTCTTTGAATGGAGTTGTATAAAGGTCATATTTTTTGGCCATTACCCCGTTCCCTACACAATTATTCAATTTCTGTCCGATTATTCCTTCAATTTTGGCTGACGAAAAGACACCATGTGATAAAATATTACGCTGTGCACTAACCTGTAGCGGAATGTACAGAATACACGAAAGGAAAATCAAGGCCAAAAAATTACTTCGTATAACCTTTATAATCAAATTATTGATTTGTCGATATTGGATCATTAATGGTCTCATCGTAATTGGTTTGAAAAATATTTTTGCATTTGAACAGATAGCTTATTTTAATAGATCAACCGGTCTTATGTAGGGTGGATTGTTCCATTCATCCTGAGTTGCGGCTTTCATAAAGTCAGCATATTCCCAAAAATTATCGTTGTATTTTGCCATCCATTCCTGAGTTAGTTTCCATAACTTTTCTTTTACCG
>JAMDDG010000447.1:4554-8181 GCA_023488865.1 Bacteroidota bacterium
TCTTCTCCCTGAAATTTGCCCCAGTCGTGCGGCGGATGCCATGAGACAAACAGGGCAAAAGGTTTTGTTGCCTTCTTCCTACTATCGAGATACTCCAATGCCTGATCGGTTTGTCCGTAAACTTCCCATTTGTTGAAAAAGGCTTTCTGTCCTTCTTCGTCCCAGTAAAAGCAATGCCCGGCACGAAAATCAACATGACAATTATTGCTTTCAAACAATTCATCAAACCCATAGCGCATTTCGCCTTTGGGGATTGGCCGGTTGCGGTTGCCACCCAGAAGATGCCATTTTCCAACATAAGCCGTATTATAACCTTCGTCGCGCAAAACTTCCGCAAATTTTTTCCCATGTCCCGGAACTAGTGGTTTGTCGTTGACAAATGTTCCATTGTATAAAGTTTGTTGGCCGCTCATCAGCATTCCCCGAAAGGGGGTACAAATAGGTGAGTTCGAAAAGCAATGCGTGAACCTCACCCCTTCTTTGGCAAATTGATCCAGATTGGGCGTTTTGATCTGTTTGTTACCATAGCAGCCCAACATGTCAAAAGTTTGCTGGTCGGAAAAGATGAATACCAGATTAGGCTTCTCCTGCTTCTTCGTTGCTGAAGTGAGCAGCAACATGCCAGATAATGCCAGTAAAAACGATTTTGTGTCCATAAATTATTTTGTAAGTTTGATAAATTATATTTCAAAGCGGTCTTATGATTAATAACGCCCTACCCGCCAAGCACATAGGCTTCCATTCCTGAAATCACAAACACAATCCGGTTGTGGTTATCTACCCAATAAACTGTAGGAATGACCCCTTCACCTGTCAATTCGAAAACTCGAAAGTCAATCAGGTGCCCTTCACCACAATCAAGAGTTACTCTCTTCCTGTTTTTCAATGTCTGATTTTTGTGGACAGCATCAAATTCGTCCAACATTGCGAACCGGAGTTCCTGTAATGATCCCTCTGCCATGTTCTGTACAACCGCAAGCAAGCCCCATTTCCAGCTTAAAGGCAACGTGCCAAACGATTTTTTGATCGATTTTCCTGCGGTTTTTATGCTTATCCCTCCCTTTATTGTTTCTCCTTTATTTGTTATTCCTGTCCCACCATAAGCATTTCCGTCTTCTGAAAGGGCAATTCGGGAGAACACATTCCAATTTTCAGGAGACAAGGTGGCATCGGTTTTACAATGCACATCACCTGAAACGATATACTTAAATTTCTGTTCCCTATTTTTAATGCCGTTATCAGCGAACCGCCAATCCAAAAAATCAAACTGTTGCCTGTCCCCTTTCAGTTTTGATTTTAAAAGAAACCCTCCTGCAAAAACAGCATGGTTGCCATATAAATTATAAAGTTTATATTCTGATTGAAAAGAAACAGTTGAAAATTGGTCAGTAAAAGGGAACTGATACCCCGACAATAATTTCTCCAGTTTCAGTAATGAAAACTCTTTGCCCGGATTCAATCCTTCTTTCAGCAAAGTAGAAAAACCTGAAGACCAACCCATCAATGGAAATTGTGATAAACCTGCTACCACGCCTGCTCTTTTTAGAAAACTTCTTCTACTATTATATACATTTTCCATGATAAGAACTTTTTAGTTTCTGTCAAAATGTGTTCCGGGGATGATTTTTTTCTCCCATTCTTCTGCCAGCAAAGTGTCCAATTCCCCTATTTTTGAAGCATAAGTGGCATCTGAAGATAGGTCGGTTATCTCCCAGGGATCATCTTTCAAATTGAACAGCAATCGATGGGACATTGTTTTGTAACGGCAGCTTCCGGCACACGCCTGAAATTTCTCAGGCTGTCCATCTTCAAGCCTGACAAAAGGCTTATCGGGTTCTTTGGAATACTCATAAATTTTTACGTATTTAAAATCACCCTTCCTTACCACCCGGCCTGTATGCTGAAATTCTGCAAACGCAACATCCATCTTGTCCGTGGTGCTGCCTTGCTCGAATATTGGACGGAGGCTCCTGCCGCGGCATCCCGGGGGTGAAGGAATTCCGGCATAATCGCAAACGGTAGTCATCATATCAATCCCTGAAACAATATGTTTTTGGTCAATAACGTTTGATTTGACCCGCCCCGGCATGTAGGCAATAAATGGAACTTTCACAGATTGCTCAAACGGATGCCACTTCTGGACCCTTTTGTGCCGGGCAGCCCCCTCGCCATGATCGGAAGTGAAAAGGACCAGGGTTTCATCGTTGCGCGAACCGACTGCATCGAGCATACGCCCCAAATCGGCATCCACCTTTTCAACCATCCGGCAATAGTCATAAAGATAGTTCTGCCATTCCTCTTTTGAGTATTTTACCTGCTGTCCGGGATAAGGGTCTTCAAACTTAAAATCAAAGTTCGGGGGCAAAGGTGGCCGGGTATCCCCCAGTTCAAAAAGATCAGATTTCGGGACAAGTTTGTCCCCGTGAAGTTGTGGCGTCCAGTAACAAATGTCATGAGGGTTCATCAGTCCCGCCACTGCCAGAAAAGGTTTATCGTCCTGATAGTTCATGATAAAACCTTTCACGGCCCCGGAAACCTGAAAATCATTAAAGTCACCGGTCCCGCTCACACCAGCAGGAATGGTTTCAAATCCGGGAATTTTCCGGGCACCTTCAACATCCGGATAGCTCCATCTGCCACCTGCATGCCATTTGCCACAGTAAACCCTGTTGTAGTCAGAACGTGATTCGAACCATTGTCCCATGTTCGGGATTCGCTGATCAATTCCAACATTGTTGTAAGTAACACCTGTCTCGGTGCTGTACCTGCCGGTAAAGACCGATGAGCGCGCCGGACAGCTAACGGGGTTCGTACTGTACGAATCCAGAAAAGAGTACCCTCCGGCAACCATCCGGTCAAAATTGGGCGTATTTGCCCAATGGCTCAGGTAGGCCGGATGGCTGAAATACTTTTTATATGCTGTAATGGCATCCATCAACATTTGGTCGGAAACTATGATGAGGATATTTGGTTTCTTTTCCATTTTATTTGGTTTTTCATTTATTGTTTCAAGCGGAAATTACGGTATTCAATTTTCATGGGTGGACCAACATGCACCTGTACACCGAGTAATCCTTTAAACTTCCGGTTAATGCTGTCGTTATCGGTCACATCACTCATTAATACCCCATTAATAAAGTGCTGCATCCTGTTTCCCTTTACAATCAAATGAACTTCGTTCCAGTCGTCCTTTTTAATGTATTGTTTCAATGAATCAGAATTGGCTATGGCGGATTCTATTATTGGTTTTTTGCCGTTTTCGAGTACTACTTTCTGACCACGTAAAGCCAGAAAAGTACGTCCACGTTCTTCGTAATTTTGTCCAGTGTACCGATTGGCTCCATCGATATCAGCCTGATAACCTTTCAGCGCAAAAGGTAAATCGGGAATTTCCTCACTGCGGTAATTTATACCGCTATTCCCGCCTTCCGAGATACGATAATCTACCTTTAGTTCAAAATCAGCAGGCAAGCCTCCCCTCCAAATTATGAATGTATTTCTTTTAAGTATCGTGGCTGGACTAACAGTACCAATCAAATTGCCATTTTCAACCTTCCAGTAAGTAGAATCCCCATCCCAGTTTCGAAGGGTTTTTCCATCAAATATCCTGACATATCCCTCTTTGTC
>JAMDDG010000132.1 GCA_023488865.1 Bacteroidota bacterium
TATAGCAATTTGGCTGCGTCTTCCATTATTTCAGGTGTCAAGGCATCGGTATTGTCTAACGGATGGTGGTAATAAACGGTTTTAACCGTTCCGGTAGTTGAAAGGTGGAGCGTTTTGTATCCGGCTTTATCAAAAATGGCACTGTTAATTCTAATACAATTTTTCACCTAATGCAGCTTTCAGTTTATAGGCAATGACCACCCGCTCAATCCGGGCTTTTAGAAGTTGCAGGCTACTTTCAGACACTTCATTTTCTGCATCCAACAGACCGAGATTGGTCAGGGTGCCGGATTTGAATTTCAAATCAGCCAACTCAAGCGCTTTCTTTGCCTGAGAAAGCTGCATTTCAAATAGTTGTGATTTTGAGCTGGCGGCCTTCAGGGCATTGATGCTTTCCATCACTTCATTGGTAATCGTCCGTTTGGTCAGATCAATCTCATAACTATTTGAACGGATAGCCGATCCGGCCAATTTTGTGTTAATGTCGGTACGCGAAGCATCATAAATCGGAATGAGTAAACTTAACCCAATCGCATAATTCGCTTTTGGTTTAGCCAATTCAGGTATGTATCCATTCTTCCAGCCTCCGCTTGCAAAAGCCGACAAAACCGGGTTCTCGTGTTTTTTTACCAGATTCTGGTAGGCCTGGGACAGCATCATTTTTTTTTCAGCCATTTTCAGCTCATTTCTATTGTTCAGTGCCTGAACAATCAGGGAATCTTCCGGAAACGGTATCAAATCGGCATGGAGGAGCTTGCGGACACGATGTTGGGCGGAGGCCGGTACTCCCATTAACATATTCAGATAGGAATTTTGCAAATTAAGTGCGGTAACCACGTCTGTTTTCTGGCTCTCAACGGTCGAAATGCGTACTTTGGTACTTAAAATTTCATATTGCGTAGCTGATCCGGTTTCTGCTTTCTTCTCCACATTGACAAGGTGTTCCCTTAAAGTTGAAAGTTGTTCCTCTTTAATGGCGACAGCTTCCTGGTAATAGAGCAAATTATAATAACAGCCAATGACGGCAAGCGACATCTTTTGTCTTACCTGGTCTATCCCAAGCGAAGTGAGCTCTTTGCTTTTTTCCTCATACTCAATATTTTTCTTTGTTTTCCCAAAATCAGTAACGGCCTGGTTGATATTAAGCGCTGCATTGATATTGTTATCCGGGGCTAAGGAGAAACTTCCGATATTGGGTACTGTTAAGGAAGGCACAGGACCAATGTGTGCGTATGATCCCGAGATCGCAGCATTGGGAAGATAAGCAGAACGCGCCAGTGCAATTTTCAGGTCAGCCGCGGTTAATGCTTCCGTAGCCTCTTGTACTGTAGGATAAGCCTGGATTACCTTGTTGATCAACGGTACCAGATCAAGGGAATCGTTGGCGTTTGTTTGCCCGTACCCTTTCCCCGAAAGTGAGAAAAGGAGGATCAGCGCAATGTGAAATTGGAAAAATGGACGATTTATCATGACTTTAATTTTTTAAACTTTCTTTTTCTTTCTGACGCGCAGGAAGAGTATCGGGATACCGCCAATCAGCGTAACGATTGACGCAACCAGAAAGTCATCGTTTACACCTTCGATGAACGCTTGCTTGCTAACATTTGAAACAACCATGTATTGTGCTTGCTTTCTGGCAATTGCCCCCGAAGATCCGGCATTGTGAACGAAGGTTTCACTCAAATTTTTTACGGTAGACTGATATTCCGGAGAGTTTGACTGCAGCGCCCCGCCATACATCTCTGTATGAAAACTTACCCTTGTGGAAAGAAAGGTAGCGAGAATAGCCACGCCAAAACTTCCGCCAAGTTGCCTTACCACGTTGTTGATCCCGGATGCCTGTGCCATTTTTTCCTTGGGAATATCGACCAGCGAAACCGCCAGGAGCGCTGAAAAAATGATGCCCATCCCTAACCCGCGAAGGTAGAGCGGCAACATAATTGCAGCATGTTCGGTCAGGAATGAAAGATGTGAATTCAGATAGAAACTTAACGACATCAGTATGATCCCTGTAAGGATAGGTATTTTGGCATTGATCTTCCCACTTATGTAACCGGAAAGGGGCGCTACCATTCCCTGGATAATCCCTACCGGGAGGAAAACAGATCCGGATTGTAATGCGGTGTATCCCAACGAATTTTGCAAATAGAGCGGCAGTAGGAAGGTGCTGCCAAACATCCCGATCCCAAACAGAAATGTTACCAGGGTACTAATCCCAAAGTTGTAGCTACCTAATAATCGCAGGTCAATCAGTGGATTTTCGACAATAAATTCAGTAGTAACAAAAACGGTAAAAGCGACTAATGATATAGCAAAACAGGCAAGGATGTACGGAGCTTTCCATCCTGCAGAATTAGTGATGGCGTTGCCTTCGGTTAAGGCATATAAAATAACCGGAAGAAAAAGGCTGACTGACAGGAAGCCTACAATATCGAACTTTCCTGTCCGCTTTTGTTTCATCTCCCGTTGAATAAGAATGGTAATTATCATTCCGACTATCCCGATAGGTACATTGATGTCAAAGATGAGCTGCCAGTTAAAATTATCTACCAGGTAACCCCCAATCAAGGGTCCGAATGAAACGGAAGCGGCAGCAGCGATGGACCAGAACCCAACAGCGAGCCCCCTTTGTTTTGCGGGAAATTCCCGGACAACGATGGCCATTCCCAATGGTTGGATGATGCCCGCTCCTAATCCCTGAATGACCCGTGAAAAAATCAACATATTTTCGTTGTTGGACCAACCGCACAAAAACGAACCGAGGGTAAAAACCAGCATTCCCATGAAATACATCCGTTTGTACCCGAAATGATCTGCCAGCCAGGCAGAGGCAGGAAGCATAACTGCCAGCGCGAGCATATAAGCGGTAAGCACCCATTCAATCGTATCAAGTCCTACACCAAAGGAGGACATCATCTTAGGAAGGGCAACATTGATGATGGTAGCATCCAGAACTGCCATAAAAGTGCCGATCATGATGTTGGCCAACACGAACCACTTGTATAAGTCGTGGCTGGGATGCCACATCGAATCGCGGTTTCTGATCAGTCGTCTGATCCTGTGCGAAGGACTCGCTACCCGCATCATTTATCTTTTATAATTTTTACTACCACAGACATTCCAGGAAGTATACCTATCCTCTTTACATCCAATCCTTTATCATCACCATCAATGGATATCTTAACAGGAACGCGCTGGGTTACTTTGGTAAAATTGCCGGAAGCATTGTTGGCCGGAATTAAGGAAAACTGGGAAGCGGTTGAAGCTCCGATAGAAAACACTTTTCCCTTAAATTCTTTATCGCCAAAGGCATCTATGGTAAATTTTGCAGACTGATTGAGATGGATAGCCGAAAGTTTGGTCTCTTCGAGATAGACAATAACCCATCTCAGCGACTGACCTGCCAGGGAGAATACTGACTGACCGGGCTGGACGATATCGCCGGCAAGCAGCCACCTTTTAGCGATGATCCCATCAAATGGGGCATAAAGCTTTGTATTGGTCAACTGTGTATCAATCAAACTAATCTGCGCATTAGCCAAGCCAATCGCGGTATTGGCGCTTTCAATCTGGGCCCTCGAAACGGAGAGCTGTGTTTTGGCTGCATCCAGCTGCGCTTTGGTTGTTTCGTACGCCTTTTTCAAATGGTCGTACTGCTCGCGCGTAATCACATCGCCAGCTAACTGAACTTTGGCCCTTTCGTAGTCTTCTTTGGCCTTTTCATTTGAAACTTCAAAGACTTTGATATTTTCATTATCGTAATTTAACCTGGCCTTTGCCTGTTCCAATTGGGCATTGGCCTGGGAAAGCAAAGCAAGAGTTTGGTTTTTTTGTGCCAGCAAATCCAGACTGTCAAGTTCAACCAACAAAGTGTTTTTCCTTATCGTATCCCCCTCGTCTGCATGCAACCGCACGATCCTTCCCAAAATCTTCGATCCGATCTGAACATTATCAGACTCAATATGAGCATCATCCGTCGAGATATACATTGAATAATCACGGTACCAGTACCAGGTTGCTACTACGATCAGCAAAATAATTAACAGAAGGGGAATATATATTTTTACCCTGTTTTTTGGTGTTCCGTTTTGAGCCATGACAACTAATATAATTTATGTTTTAGGTCTAATAAATCGGGCCAAATTTACACGATTTTATTG
Source organism: Bacteroidota bacterium (assembly GCA_023488865.1). GTDB lineage: Bacteria > Bacteroidota > Bacteroidia > Bacteroidales > Prolixibacteraceae > CAINVV01. The sequence continues at coordinate 4,161 of JAMDDG010000132.1, forward strand.
ATCTCTCCACGATCACTAAACCATTTAACAAAAATTCATAGTATCAGAAAGATAGAAAGTTGCAAGTTCGTCAAAAAAACGACGCTCAAGTCAGATATGAAATTTATTCTCCATCTGCCGCACATCTGAAACCGGTATTAAATAAGGATGTCTCCTCCGTGTTAGATGCCCGTCCGGTACTTGTATAACTGTTTTCGCCGTTTTGGTCAAAAAAGAAGGAACCGCCACGGATCACTTTCAATTCTGTATTATTTTGATCGGGAATATTACTCCCCGGATATGGTTTGTATCTATCCATGCACCAATTCCAAACATTTCCTCCCATATCAGCTAATCCACAAGGTGTTTCGCCAAAATATCCAACAGGAGAGGTGAGGACAAACCCATCGGCACCTTGTTTCGCAGATAAGTCATTCCCCTGCCAGACATTGGCCATATATTTCCCGTTAATGATCAGGTTATTCCCCCAACTGAATTTTGAATTACTTTTTCCTCCACATCGGGCTGCATATTCCCATTCCGCCTCTGTTGGCAATCTTTTGCCAATCCACGCAGCATAAGCACCTGCGTCATTCCAGCTAACCTGTGTTACGGGGAGGCCGTCTTGCGCCCGAGGGGAATTCTTCCCCAAGGGATATTGCCAATTTGCCCCGGGAACCAATACCCAGCTTGAAGTTGTAAAATCGAAAACGCCGGAATCGCCAAATTTATCCGCATCCGTTTGGTAACTGGTTGCCTCAACAAATCGGCGGAATTCCTTTACCGTAACCGGGTACTTATCTATTTTGAATGATTTAACTGAAACTTTATGGACAGGTTGTTCCTGTGGAGTACCACTTGATGAACCCATCATAAATGTGCCGCCTTTAAAATAAACCATATCACTATCTTTACCGGATTTAGTGACTTCTTTAGTTTCTGCGGAACCTTTATTTTCATTCTTGGCCTGGGATTTGCCCCTCTGATTATTAGAACAGGCCGTCAATACCATCATTGATAAGGCCAGTATTAAACTGCGAACAACCATATTGTATTGCTTAATTTGATTTAATTGTACTACTTTTTACAAAATTATTAAAAGCCTGATAATATCCACCTGTACGTTCACGCTCTTCGTAATCGGACTGTTTCTTCACCCATTGTTCGGCCAGTACCTTCATCCTGGCATCGGCATGTTCGAAAAACATCTGGTAGGAACGGCAAAAGCGGGGTTGCTGCTGGTCGTTTGGATCTTTGATCCTATCTTTCGTACATCCACCAAAACATTTGGAGTACCATGGACAGAATTTGCATTTTCGTGGAAGCAACGTTTTAACTTTGCCAAAATCATCCTGCTTTTTGGAGTTAAGCATATCGGAGATTTTGCCCTGCCGTAAATTTCCCAACCGATGTCGGGGTTCTACGAAGAAGTCGCACGAATATATATTGCCATTGTGTTCAACCACAACATACGGGCCACATTCTTTCATAAGTGCACATTCCGGTGCTTCCAGACCCACGTAACCATGAAAGGCCGATTCGAAATGCCGGATCGAAGTAGTGGGCTCTCCGTCTTTAAAATCGTTGATCCACAGATCGAAAAGACTGATCAGAAATCGGCCATACTGCTCATCGGACACCGAAAAAGGTGCAGCTTTCGATGGGTCATCCTTGTCGGTCTCCACGATCGGGATAAACTGCATCCAGGTGAGGCCAAGATCTTTGTAATAGTTATAAAGCTCTTCGGCATAATTAGAAGAGTGGTCAGTGATGCAGCACATAGCATTTACGGCCACCCCCTCTTCAATCAACATTTTGGCTACTCCCTCTACTTTCTCCCAGGTGGGACGCAACCCTTTATCGTTGCGGTAGCGGTCGTGGATATGCTGCGGCCCGTCAAGTGATAAGCCAATCAGCCAGTCATATTTTTTAAAAAATTTTGCCCAGTCACGATCGAGCAAAGTGCCATTGGTTTGAAAACCATTGCCAACGGACTGCCCATGACCGTATTTCATCTCCAGTTCAATGGCCCTTTTGTAAAAATCCAATCCCATCAATGCCGGTTCGCCACCCTGCCAGCCTATAGAAACGGCATCCCCAGACTGCTGCATCACTTGCCTGATCATCTCCTCTTGTATCTCCGGGGTCATACGGTGTATCTTGGTTTCAGGGAAGAGTTTATCCTTCTCAAGGTAAAAACAGTAAGTACAACCCAGGTTGCAATCGGGACCCGAAGGCTTGACCAAAACAGATGTTAACGGACGGTGTTTTTGTGCCATAATTTTAAAGTCTTTTCCCGCTAAATTATTCTGCCAGTAACTTTTTTGTAACTATTTTACTATCGGCATACCCAATCCTGTTGGCAATTATATACAGGTACTTAGCCCCATTGGTCTTAATAGGATCCTTATATAGTTGCCAGCCACTGTTTAAGTCGGGCTTAAGCTCCTTTTCGGAGAGAATATAACCAATGGACGACCCAACAGTGGCACATGAGATTTGGACAGTTCCACCCTTGATGGAAATGATTGGTTGGTCAGTTTTTGGCTGTACTCCTCCCGGCCACATTTGTTCGATCATCTGCGCCTCCGGGATACTTGCTTTGTCATGAATATCAGTTACAAAATGATCCAATGCATCACGAAGTTCCTTTATTTTAGCGGCATACTGCGGATCGTCAATCCGGTTGTTCAGGTTAAACGGATCCGTTTGACAATCATAAAATTCCTCTTTGGTTTTAGCAGGCCTGAACCAGTAGGCGGTTGGTCCTGACAATTTTCCGCCGTCACGCAAACGGAGCAGTTCATTCATCATATCCATCTGTTTCCGGTAAGTGACATCTTTGTAGGCTGGCAATTCCGGATAATAATTTTTCACAAACAGATAGCGTTTGTCCCTGATCACCCGTATCCTGTCCGAAAATTCATCAAACCGGTCCCCTGATCCAAAGATATATTTGCGGGGTTCTGAAGCTTTGTAGGTTCCAAGAAATGCTTGTCCTTGCATATAATCAGGAGGTTTTATACCGGCCAGCGACAATATGGTAGGCGCCAGATCGACATAAGAGACCAGATCGTCCACCCGCCCGGCATGAGCCCCACCCGGAAAATGGACCAATAACGGCACCCTCAGCCCGGAATCATAGATTTCACGCTTCCCCCGGGGCAATGGCCCGCCATGGTCGCTGAAAAAGAAAATGATCGTTTTGTCATACAACCCGGCCTTTTTTAGTTCAGCTATTTTTTCACCTAACTGTTTGTCAAGTAGCTCAATGTTTGAATAATTACGCGCTACATCCTGCCTGACAATGGAATCCTCGGGATAATAATCAGGTAATGGAACTGATTTGGGTGAGACTGTCTGAGGTAATTTCTTGTTTATCCACATCCTTGATTCGTGGGTAACCTCGTGGTTGAACACCGAGAAGAACGGTCTCCCCGAAGGACAGTTTTTCCAGGTGGCATTTTTACTGTTATCGTCCCAGGCTGTTACCGGTGCGGCAAACTGGTAATCCGTCTTGTAATTATTCGTACAGTAATATCCGTCAGCACGAAGATATTCCGTAAAACATTTTACAAAATCAGGGATAACAGCTGAATACAGCCTGACCGGTTGGCCTGCGACATCCGTAGCACCTGTTTTCTGATCATATTTCCGTACACCCCAACCCATGACATCATGGGCCGTTCGCATGTTCTGGGTCCCGATCGAGGCCGGGTACATCCCCGTAATGATTGCTGAACGGCTGGGAGCACAAACTCCAACCACGGCAAACGCCCGCGTAAAAACAAGGCTTTCGCTGGCCAGTTTATCCAGATTGGGCGTGTGGGCAGTGGAATCACCGTAAAAGGAAAGTGTCGGACTAATATCCTCACAACTTAGCCACAGAATATTCGGACGTTCTACCTTCACAGCTTGCTGTTTTACACCAAAAACTGACATTGGGCCAAGCAGAAGGGCCAATGCTACCAGGTGTTCTTTCTTTTCTGAATACATATCTTT
>JAMDDG010000321.1 GCA_023488865.1 Bacteroidota bacterium
AGCCGTTAGCTATTGGCTCTTATTTTCTCCGTTTCCCTGTTTCTCCGTTTCTCCGTTTCTCCGTTTCTCCGTTTCTCCGTTTCCCAGTGCTCAATGTCCACAAGAGGAACATCGCCCCCTCGCCCACTCTCCCACTCTCTGAGTCACCCCCTCAGTCTCTCCGTCCGTCTCCCATTCACCCTTCATTCCCCTAAAAAACTTTCTGCTGCATGATCTTCTCATACTTCCCAGCGTTGGCAGGGTCGCATTCAGATAAAATTGACATCAACCGGCTCTTCTCATCGGTATTACTTTTAGAGAACAGGTTGACAATCTCGTCGGATTTGGCATCAAAGAATATCCTGTTGATATACGTATCCGGACGGGAACGGTAAACTTTCTGCATATTTTTCAAAGCATCGGCAATTTCACCTCTCCCGATATCCGGCTTCTCGGCCATCACATCCAATCCGAGCCGGTGATAGCGGTACATTAATTCCCGAAAAGGGCTGTATGCTTTGTTCGACAGGTTATCGACCAGCCAGAACCTGTTGAAATTTCCTTCAAAGGCGCGCCATCCTTTTTCACGTGCATTTTGGGATTTGTTGACGATGTCCCTGGCTTTTTGAAAGAAGGGAGTACCTCCCATCAACGAAAAGGTGTCATAATCGAATCCCAGGATAATATTGGCATAATAGGCAAGAACATTGGTCAGTGAATTGGTGTTGGAGGTCTCGCTGAATTCGAGTGGCTGGAATTCAACATAGCGGACATCAAAATCATTGTCTTTGATATTAAGCACCGGGGTTTGGTACGATGAATTGAAAACCGGCCGGTTCAATTGAACCTGTATCGATCCTTTGAACTCATCTGCACCAATCTGGTCAGTAACCTGAATAAAGATGGTACAGACAATCCGCTCATCAACTGCAAACTGATTATCTGTCCATTTTCTGTTGTTCATGAATTCGGAGATATCGTTCCGCATGGACTGAAATATCTCTTTGTAGGTACCTTCAATACGGGCGCTTGATACAGCAACATTGCACTGCAATTCCTGGCCCGAGAGTTCAGACAACATGCACAGAAGGAAGATGGACAGAAAGGTAAGGCGCATAAGCATAAAAATGTTCCCTAAAAATAGACAATCTATTCAAATTGCGGTCATCTGATCAACAATATCTACGGCAACCTCATGTTTGGTTTTTAATCCGTAATCGAAGATTTTTTCATCCTTAGTGATGATGGTTACTTTGTTGGTATCGTATCCAAAGCCGGATCCTTCTTCTCTCAGTGAATTAAGGACAATCATATCCAGATTTTTCTTCTTTAACTTAGCAAACGCATTTTCGAGTTCATTCCGGCTCTCTAAGGCAAACCCAACCAGCACCTGGTCTGCCCTTTTTATCCGGCCGAGTTCTGCTGCTATGTCTTTGTTGGGCTTAAGCTCAAGGAGGAGGTTCCCTTTCGACCGTTTGATCTTCTCCTTTTCAGCCGCAACAGGGGCATAATCGGCAACTGCAGCCGTCATGATTGCGCCATCACAAGTAGGAAAATATTGGATACAAGCCTTGTACATCTGAGATGCAGAGGTAACATCAATTCTTTGGATATTGGGGTTATTGGTTTTCAGACTGACCGGTCCACAAATCAGGATCACCTTTGCACCAAGGGATGCCAAACGTTCGGCAAGGGCAAAACCCATCTTTCCGGTAGAATAATTACCGATAAAACGGACCGGATCGATCTTTTCATGCGTTGGACCGGCCGTGACAAGGTATGTTTTATTCAGGATTTTTTTTTTTCGGAGAAGAAGATTTCAATGGTTTTCAGGATGTTATCCGGTTCTTCCATTCTTCCTTTTCCGCTTAAACCACTGGCAAGTTCGCCACTGACAGGTTCGATAATTAAGTTGCCAAATGCACGTAGTTTGTTAAGATTTTCAAGCATGGACGGATGCCCGAACATATCCAGGTCCATGGCAGGGGCAACCATTACGGGGCATCTGACAGACATATACGTCGTAACTACCAGATTGTCACAAATCCCATTGGCCATCTTCCCAATGGTTGACGCCGTTGCAGGGGCAACTAAAAAAAGATCAGCCCAGAGTCCCAAATCAACATGGCTATTCCAGGAGCCGCTCTCTTTGGAAAAGAAAGCGCTCAACACCGGCTTTCCCGATAGGGATGAAAAAGTAAGCGGGGCAACAAATTCCTTGGCTGCTTCGGTCATCAATACCTGAACCTCGGCCCCGGCCTTCATTAAGCCGCGCAACAGGTACACCGCCTTATAGGCAGCGATGCTACCCGTTATACAGAGAACAATTTTTTTCCCTTTCAGCGGCATGAAGAAGATTTAATTCAGTTCAAAACTATTATTTCTCCTTAGCAGGATTGCGGTAATAAATCAAACCATCTTTGAACTCTTCGTAGGCAATCAGAACCGGTTTGGAAAGTCTTTCGTAGTAACGGGAAATCTCGATCTGTTCGCGGTTCTCAAAAACCTCCTCGAGGTTATCGGAATAAGAGGCAAACTCCTGCAACTTTTGGTTTAATTCTTCTTTTACTTCAGCATTGATCTGATTTGCCCGTTTGGCAATGACCATCAATGATTCATAAATATTATCGGTGGCCGAATCCAACTCGCTCAAATTACGAGGTATAGTTGTCGAGGCTGCTTTTACTTTTCTATAATCCATAATTAATATCTATTTTTTAACTTCTTCATCCTTCAAATTCATCATTTTCTTCGTGCTGGTAAAGAACTTATCGGCTTCTTTCCGGTACTTACTTTTAGGAAACTCATCTACAAATGTGTAATACTCATCCAGTTCTGAATTCAAACGTTCACGTTTTTTTTCTTCGATGCTGTTTTCAGCCAGCAAGTATTTGGATTTTAATAAGTAGAACATCAACTCTTCACGGTATTTCGAGTCGGGGTATTCTTTTAAACTGTTTGACAATGAAATAACAGAAGCCCTGTAATCGCCCAGATCATAATACAACTTTCCGTTCATGTAGGATTTCAAAACAAGTTTTTCACGTAATTCATCGATTAGCTTATTGGCTTCTGCCACTCTGCTGCTCGAAGGATAAATATTGATAAAAAGTTGAAAGGCGTCGATCGCATCCTGGGTAGTTTTCTGGTCAAGACGGGGTGTTGGCGAATCAAGATAATAGCAATATCCAACCATGTACTGGGCCTCCTCGGCAAATGCGCTGCGCGGAAACTCTTTGATCAACTGACGGAAATAATGACCGGCCATCAGGTTATCGTGCTGACCAAGGTTGCTCTTTGCCAGATAATAGTAAACCTGATCAGCCCGGTTGGTCCCACGGTATATGTTAACTAACTCCGTATAGAGTTGCGAGGATTTAGTGAATTCCTTCTTGTCGTAATATTCCCGGGCTTTCTTAAGTTTGTACTCATAATCAGTACTCTTGACCACTTTTTGGTACTCACCACAAGATGAGGCGATTATTAACACCCCAACTACTAAATATGTTCTCAGCTTCCGAATCATGGTGCAAAGATAAGTTTTTTCTACATTTAATAAATATTATATACTTCTTTGGGTTGCTTTTAGATTTTACCAAGCAGGCAAAATAATAAACAGATGAAATTTTCCAACTTGTCTAAACACAAAATAATTTTTAGATTTGCAAACTCTCAAAAGCATTTTGCAATACTACATAAAGTTTACTACCGTGGATATATTTGAAAAGATTAAAACTGACAAAGGTAATCTTGGTCAGTATCAAAAAGAGGCTCACGGCTATTTTTCCTTTCCCAAACTGGAAGGTGAGATTGGCCCGAGAATGAAATTTCGTGGAAAAGAAGTTCTGAACTGGAGTTTAAACAATTACTGCGGATTGGCCAATCACCCTGAAGTCCGTAAGGCCGATGCCGAAGCAACAGCACAATATGGCTTAGCTTACCCGATGGGGGCTCGCATGATGTCGGGCCAAACCAGCAAACATGAAGAGCTTGAAAAACAATTAGCTGCATTCGAAGGCAAAGAAGATGCATTTTTGCTCAATTACGGTTATCAGGGAATGATCTCTATCATTGATGCAATTAGTGGCCGCAATGACGTCATCGTTTATGATGCAGAAGCCCATGCCTGTATTTTGGATGGCGTCCGGCTTCACATGGGGAAAAGGTTTGTTTTCCAGCACAACGATATGGAGAGCCTGCGCAAACAACTCGAACATGCCACCGGCCTTGTTCAAAAAACCGGCGGTGGCATTTTGGTTATTACGGAAGGAGTATTTGGAATGGCCGGTGACCTTGGTCAATTAGACAAAATTGCAGCATTGAAGAGTGAATTTAGTTTTCGCCTTCTGGTTGACGATGCGCATGGCTTTGGTACCATGGGGGCTACCGGAGCAGGAACTGGCGAACACTTTGGGGTTCAGGACCAAATTGATATGTATTTTGGTACTTTTGCCAAATCAATGGCCGGTATCGGGGCATTCATTGCAGCCAAAGAAGAGGTTTGTGATTACCTTCGTTACAACATGCGTTCCCAGACTTTTGCCAAATCACTGCCCATTGCCATGGTCATTGGATTGTTAAAGCGTCTCGAACTGATCAAAACCCAACCACAGATCCGCAAAAATTTATGGACCATAGTGGAGGCCTTACAACGGGGTTTGAAAGCTGAAAACTTCGATCTTGGCTTTACCAACTCACCGGTAACTCCGGTTTATTTGTCAGGTAGCGTACCTGAAGGCACTAACGTGATTATGGATTTAAGGGAAAACTACAATATTTTCTGTTCCATTGTTATCTATCCCGTCATTCCAAAAGGTCAGTTGTTGCTGAGACTGATCCCTACCGCCTCCCACACCCTCGAAGACGTTGAATATACCATCAAAGCCTTCTCTGCTGTGCGAAAAAACCTGGAAGCAGGTAAATACATATCATCAAAGATAGCTCAGGTATCCTAATTACCAAGATATTAAAACCACAAAGGGTGTCCGTTTGGATACCCTTTGTCGTTTAATTATTGTGCAATCAAAATGTGATCGACATATTTTGATTAGAGAGAATTATTTGATCTTCTCTATCCAGATATTCCTGAACTGTATTTTTGATCCTTCGGCCTGTAAGCCAATACTGCCCTTCGTCATCGAACAATCGACTGCCTTGTTTTGAAGTAAACCGTTAACGGTCACTTCAACGGTGCTACCTTTGCAGGTAATATCAAAACTGTTCCATTCTCCGGCTTTCTTTTCATTGGAAGGGTGCATTTTAGCGACAATAGGTATTACTTTTCCCGTTCTGGTATAGATGGTATCCCTCACGGTTGCCTTCTCACCGGTTGCATTCACGATAAAATCGCCGGCATTTCTATCCTTTAACTGACATTCATAGAGCAACGGCCAAATTTGGTCAGGACCATTGATATGAACAAAAACCCCGCTGTTTATGGGCTTTTCGGGATAGCGCCACTCCACATGCAGGTGATAGTTCGAATATTCTTTTTTAGTCCGCAGGTAACCAGTAGGCACCCCGATCGTCTCAATCACCCCATCTTTTACGTAAAAGAACTTCTCAGGACTAACGGCATTGTCTTTTACATAGATTGTCCAACCTTTCAGGTCTTTACCATTAAACAAAGATTGTTTCTTTTGGGCGAATCCGGCCAAAACAATAAGCAGCAAGGCTGCAGTCAGTATATTTCTCATGAGTGTAAATTTTTTGATGCAATAAAAGTAATACAAGAAATGGAAAATTGACAATGGAGAACCGACAATTATACAAAGCTTGCTTTTAGCCCCGCATTAGTGCTTTTCAGACAAATACCTTTCCGCATCAATGGCAGCTTTACAACCAGACCCGGCGGCAGTGATCGCCTGTTTGTAATAGGGATCCATCACATCACCGCAGGCAAAAACACCCTCAATATTGGTCATAGTTGTGACACCTACCGTTTTGATGTAACCAATTTCATCCGTTTCAATCTGTTTTTTAAAGATGTCTGAATTTGGTTTATGGCCGATTGCCAGAAAGAATCCGTCGATAGGAACGGTTACCTCCTCCTCGTTGGCTTCCCCCTTATTTTTTACAAAAATTGCACCTTCAACTACTCCCTTACCGGTTAATCCTTTGGTTTGATGTTTCCAGAGAATTTCAATATTCGCGGTCTTGGCAACACGGTTCTGCATCACTTTGGAGGCACGCAGCTGATCGCGCCGGACAATCAGGTAAACTTTGCGGCACAATCCTGCAAGATAAATTGCCTCTTCACAAGCAGTATCTCCTCCACCGACTACGGCAACATCCTTTCCCCGATAGAAAAAACCATCGCACGTAGCACAGGCGGAAACACCCGATCCTGCATATTTTTTCTCATCCGGTAACCCGAGATATTGTGCTTCTGCCCCGGTAGCAATGATCACCGCCTCAGCCTCAATTACCAAACTATCATCGATGGTTATTTTATGGAGCCCTTCCCCAAATTCGGCCGCTGTTGCCAGTCCCCAGCGCACATCCGTACCAAAACGAACGGCCTGGGCTTTCAAATCTTCCATCATCACAGGGCCGGTAACGCCTTCGGGATAACCCGGGAAATTTTCAACCTCTGTAGTTGTTGTCAACTGGCCTCCGGGTTGCAACCCTTCGTACAATACCGGGTGCAGATTGGCCCTCGAAGCATAAATAGCTGCAGTAAAGCCTGCTGGGCCGGATCCCAGGATCAGGCATTTTACTTTTTCAACCTTCCCGGGTTGACTGGAAAAAGGTTTTTTAGCGCCTTCCGTATTCAAAGATTTAAACAATTCCATAATTTCAAATTTTTGATCAAAAATAGACAAATTTGATTACAACAGCAATAGTTGCTATTGTAAATTATTTATTTATTTTTAATAGGAAGAATATTTTGGAATACGGAAAACAGAAGCTATTTTTGCAACCACTTTTAACAATTGAATTTAAGTTGAGAGTACAACAATTTCGGGGTGTAGCGCAGCCTGGTAGCGTATCCGTCTGGGGGGCGGGGGGTCGCAAGTTCAAATCTTGTCACCCCGACAATTGAAAATCAATTAGTTAGGTCACTTTTGCAAGGGGGTGACCTATTTTTTTTGCCTTGTTTTTGAAGAAATTTACAAAGAAAACCAAATATTTGGGAATGTTTTATTAAAATTACACGCAGAATACACGCAGAATTTTTCCCAAATGAACATTTATCCTGCCATTTTAAAAGAAGGTAAAAACAAAGAGCAAAAGGTAAATATTAAAATCCGGATTTGTTTGAAAGGAAAAGTCCGCGATACCGGGACCGACTTTTGTTTGACTAAGATTAAATAGCTATTTCACTTTAATTTACGTTTATCCCTTTCCCTTCCGATAATTCCTTGGTGCAGAAGGACCATTCACAACATTTCTTACCTTCTTTTTTGGGCTCCAAGAATCTTTTGGCCATTCCGTGTGATTTGACTGGAAGTGAAATTGCTTCATCTTCCTTTTGAAGAGCCTCAATTACCCGTTTCAATTCTTCAAAATTAAGACCAAGTGACAGAGGATAATAAATAATAGCTCTGATCATGCATTTTGGATCGATAAAAAATACGGCAAGAACCGCTGTTGATGGAGGAAATAACAACAGAGGTTGAAGCATGGCAAATTCAAAGAAACAATAAAAATGCTAAGATTAATTGGCAGTTTACAAATGACCAGGCACGGATCAAACTCAAAAAACTTTATCCGTCAATTTTAAATTAACGCAACACTAGTATTACTTGGTTGACATACCGAAAGTCGAAAAAAAGAAACCCTATTTTACCTTAATTAGTTTCTCAAGCCGATCCATCATCTGGTCCTTTTCTTTCAACATGCGTTCATAAAGTGCGATTTTTTCTTCGTGAAGCTTTATTATTTGCTCAATGGGGTGAACGTTTGAAGTGTAATTTACTGCAATTGCACCGTTATCAAAAGACCTTCATGTACTTTACTTTCCATAATTGCGGATTATTTTCCAGACAATTCAAAGATAAAACAATTTTAGTAAAAAAAGTAAAAGACTTAAGTTAACAAATATGACTTTAAGCGGCACACAGTCCCAGTGAGAAGTTCAGGTGGGACTACAGAAGAAGAATATAACTGTCATGTTTATTGTTTCAGCGTTTCGGGGGTTC
>JAMDDG010000410.1 GCA_023488865.1 Bacteroidota bacterium
GTGCCAATTATGTATGTGTGCTGGTTGGCCGCATGCAGGACCAGGGTCACGATGCGCTCGGTTTGGTTAAGCAGATTGTTGAGGTAATTAATCATTACAAATACGATGCAAAGGTGATGTTCTCCTCGGTTAGATATCCTGAACACATCAAAGACGCCCTTCTGCTGGGGGCTCATAACATCACCATCCCATGGAGCGTCATGAAAAAATTAGGCGACAATCATCTTACGAAATTAGGTACAGATCAATTCTTTCAGCATACCCGTTTGATGACCATTCAGGTTAAAAGTGTTATATCGGATGTAAATCCAGTGGTCGATGTCGACTGTAAAGTGCTGGATGCACTGCTGAAAATGACCGATTCAGGAATGGGAGCAGTCTCTGTCATCTCAAAAGAAGGGAATCTTGCCGGCATTTTTACTGATGGGGACCTTCGCCGTCAGATGCGCAAAATGGGAGATCTCATCCTTACCGCAACGGTAGGGGAGTGCATGACTGCCAATGCCATTTCAATCGATGCAGAAGCTATGTTGCAAAAAGCAACGGAAATCTTTAATGCCAACCAGGTAGATAACATCATTGTCACCGAAAACGGAAAACCTATCGGGATGCTCGATGTCCAGGATTTGATAAAACTTGATCTATTGAGCTAATTTTTAGCTTGGTATTTACAAAGGCGGAGCAGTTATTGTTCCGCCTTTGTTGTTATATTACACCTGCCTTTGAATTTCGTTTAAGAATCCCTTCATTTTAATTTTTCATATTTTGTATATTGCAAAGGAAATTTAAAAACAAAAACTTGAAAGCAGCCAGGTTTGATTCTTATTTTTGAAGATTGTTTGTTCAGAATTTACATGCATTAACTGATTAATATTTAACGAAATGAAGAAATTATTTATTCCTGTAATTGCGTTAATGATCCTTGTAGCAGGTAACCTCCGGGTAGCAGCTGAAGTTCGCCTTCCTTCCATCCTTGGCAGCCACATGGTCCTTCAACAAAAGAGTGAAGTAAATTTGTGGGGCTGGTGCAGTCCGTCAGAGAAGATTTATGTAAAAACATCCTGGGATACAACTAAATATGTAACAAAAGGTACTTCGGGGGCGAAGTGGACGATGAAAATCAAAACACCGGTAGCTGGAGGTCCATACACCATCACCATCAATGATAAAACTGTCCTGGAGGATGTGATGATAGGAGAGGTCTGGCTTTGCAGTGGACAAAGCAACATGGAGTTGAGCGGTGATCAGAAATTAAAGCAATCTTTGGATGAAGCGCCCCACGCAAATAATCAGAAAATCAGGTTCTTCTATGTACCTAAAACAACTTCCGACACTCCGCAAGAAAATGTCCACGCGAGTTGGAAGATTTGTACCCCCGAAGAGATGGTTCATTTTAGTGCCATCGGCTATTTTTTCGGGAAAAGAATTCAGCATGATCTGGATGTCCCGGTAGGACTTATCAATAGCAACTGGGGCGGTACACCTGCAGAAGTGTGGACACCCAAAGAAGTTGTGGAACAAGATCCGGTTTTGAAAGAATCTTCCTTGAAATTGAACCCCTCCGACTGGTGGCCAATTACTCCAGGGGCAAGCTACCAGGCGATGATCGCACCTTTGACCAAATTCAGGATTGCCGGTGTAATCTGGTATCAGGGAGAAAGTAATACCCAAAACTATGCTACCTATTCACGCCTGATGGCTAAAATGGTCAGTTCGTGGAGGGAAGCATGGGGAAATCCATTCCCATTCTACTATGTTCAAATCGCCCCTTTTGCTTATGGAAGCTACAATGTCGGTGCATTGCTCAGGGAACAACAAACAGCCTGTCTTACCATTCCGAAAACTGGAATGGTCGTTATACATGACCTTGTAGACGATGTGAATAACATCCATCCGGTCAAAAAAATGGAGGTTGCTGATCGCCTGGCGAACCTGGCATTGTCTGACACTTATGGGTTAAAAGGACTTGTATATAAATACCCGATGTACAAAGGAATGATCATTGAAAAGAACCGGCTCAGAATTCTGTTTGACAATGTAGAGAATGGTTTGAAGGCAACAGCGAAAGACCTGAGTGAATTCTATATCGCCGGTGCCGATCAGAAATTCTTGTTTGCCAGCGCCAGGATTGAAGGAAATACCGTTATCGTTTGGAACAAGGCGGTGAAAGATCCGGTGGCAGTACGGTTTGGGTTCAGCAACACCGCTATCCCAAATCTTTTTAGCAAAGAAGGAATGCCGGTAAATACATTCAGAACTGACAATTGGAAGGTTATGACAGATGCCGTGGTGAAATAGTAGCGCCGAGTGGAAGCAGGAGGAGATAAGTTGAAATAAATGGAAATAAAATGGAAATAAAATGGAAATAAAATAGAAGCTGAGCTCAATTTTAAAGAGAAATATTTCAATCTATTTCAATCTAAATTTCCTTTTCGGTAAAATACCCCAGTTTCGAATACTTTTGATAGAGAACGGCATATAGTTTAGCATGACCGGCAATAGGATGGTATTCGGTTTCAAAACCTTGTCCCATGGCTTTTTGCGCTTCTTCGACATCAGCATAAATTCCGGCTACCACGGCGGCAAACATACAGGCGCCAAATGCACAGGTCTGTTCTGTTTGGGCTACCTTAATCGGCACGTTTAGTACATCTGCCAGTGTCTGCATAACAAATGGAGATTTTTTGGCCACACCTCCCAGCGCGATGACCTCGTCCACTAAAACTCCTTCTCTTTTAAAGCGATCGGCAATAGCTTTGGAACCGAATGCAGTTGCCTCTACCAACGCCCTGAATATCGCGGGGGCATTGGAGCCCAGTTTTAATCCGGCGATGGATCCGGTTACCTCCTGATTGGCATCCGGTGTACGGCGTCCGTTCATCCAGTCGGTTGCCAGGATGGTGCTCTCTTCGATCGGTATTTTGGCGGCTTCAGCCGATAACTCGGGAATGATCCGGCTTAATGCTTCTTCCATCAGTTTGGCACGGGTCTCAGGATCGATAAGAGTCGATTTTGATATGATATTTTCAATCGGCCAGGCGATTACCTTTTTAAACCAGGCATAAATATCCCCGAAGGCAGATTGCCCGGCTTCCAGACCAATATATCCGGGGACCACGGAACCATCTACCTGACCGCAGATACCGGCAACAAACTTATCCCCAAACTGATCGTACGGTACGGTTATAATATCGCAGGTGGAGGTGCCGATCGAACGGACCAGTACATTGGGGGTTATTTCGCCGCCCACCGCACCTACGTGACAGTCGAATGCGCCTGCCCCGACTGCAACATTTGTTGTTAATCCTAATTTTTTAGCCCATTCAGGCGATAAATTACCGACCTTGATATCGCCGGTATAGGTATGGGTGTATAAATGTGCGCGAAAATCTTTCAGGGCAGGTTCGAAGGAGGTCAGGAACTCTTCGGAAGGAAGCCCTCCCCAGCTATCGTGCCACATGGCTTTGTGTCCGGCGGCGCAACGGCTTCTTTTTACCTCCTCCGGCTTTGTGTTGCCGGTCAGGACCGCCGGCATCCAGTCGCAATGTTCAATCCAGGAGTAGGCTATTTCTTTTACTTTCCGGTCTGTCCGAAGCAGATGGGCCATTTTTGCCCAAACCCATTCGGAGGAATATATTCCCCCTTCAAATTTCGTGTAGTCCAATCTACCCTTGTGGGCAAGTTCATTGATCTCAGCAGCTTCTTTGATGGCAGTATGATCCTTCCAAAGCACAAACATGGCATTGGGGTTCTCTTCGAAACCCGGGGTCATGGCAAGCGGAACACCCGCTTTGTCGACCAATACCGGTGTACTGCCGGTTGTATCAAAAGAGATGCCCACAACTGCCCCGGCTACTTCGGGACCCGCTTTCTGCAAGGCATCTTTAACCACAAATTCAGTCACTTCGAGGTAATCAAGGGGATGCTGACGGTATTGGTCTTTTGAAGGGTTGCAATATTTTCCCTCCATCCAGCGGGGATAGTATTTTACTGAGGAGGCGACTTCTGCCCCGTTTTGCGCATTGGCAATCACGGCCCTGGCTGAGTCGGTCCCGAAATCCAGTCCGATTACATATTGTTTTGAATTCATAAGAAAAATATGAAGTTATTATTCAAAGTCGTTTAGTTAACAAAATTCTTTGTGTTTCCTTTGTGTTATCCGTTGTGACCTTTGTGGTTAAGTATTTAAATTTCAATACAAAGGACTCAGAGGTTCTCACGAAAGGCACAACGGGGATTTAATAATATCCTTAACCAAACGACATTGAATTATTATTTAATATCTAACTGTGCTTTTAAAAATTTTACCGATGATTCAACATCCAATCTCTTGGCAATTATCTTTTTGTTCTTATCTAAGATATAGATTATCGGGGTACTGGTTACATCATATAGTTTTCTGAAGTTGGAACTGTAGGTTGGGTCCCACACATTTGTCCATTCCTGGATTTTGTACTCCTGAATGGCTTTCATCCATTTTTCCTTGTTGTTCTGCGTGAGAACGGCATAGATATCAACTCCTTTATTTTTGAATACCTGATACAAGTCCTTGTTGAGAATTGGAGTAGTTTTCTGGCAGTGGCTACAGTCGGGTTCCCAGAAATAAAGCAAAGTAAACTTTGCATTAACCTGCCTCAGACTATAAAAGTTACCCTCCGAATCGGGCAGTTTGAGTTCCGGGGCAAGGTTTCCTATCAGATTAGGCTTAATAGCGATGACCCTTTCTTTAATTTTTCGGACTACCGCAGTATCAAGCCAGGTTTTCGGATTATTCAGAACATATTTTTCAGATAGGACCACGAATGCCTTGTCCATTCCCATGATCTGTGATTGATTCGACTCATTCAAAAGATAGAGAAAAACATAGTGATATACTTCTTCGTTTTTCTTTGATTTCTCGATAACCTGAATCATTGGATTGATCAATGAGTCAGGTATTTGTAGAATCATTTTTTTAAAATAGGTATCCAGTTTTTCCTGAAACAAAGGCGTGCGGATCAATCCGGAACGGGCAAAATTAAAGTTGTCCCAGTAATGGTCCTTGAAGAAATTGTACCGGTGGACCCAGCGGAGTGAATCCGGATTTTTTGCGTTGGCGGGCATTATAGGTTCATCGGCTACCGGGATGAGCATCGAACGATAAAAATCTGAGAGAAAGGTCCCTTTGTATTTTTCAGACTTTTCTTTCCAATAGCTTTCCATGGTGTCGTTCAGGTCAGATAGCCTCTTTTGCAGTATTTTGACCGAATCGCTCTTTTCAGGAATCGCTTTAAGCCGGTTTTGAATAGCTGTCTGCTTGGCTTTCTGCCGGGTCAGGAAAATCTGGTATTCGTGAAAAGCGACCGTCTCTTCGGCACCTGTAAATTTATTCTGGGTACTGTTGGCAAAATCAGCCTCTATCGAAAATTGCTGATCGTGGCCCATCAGAAACTCAAAATAGTTTTTTTCGTTCAGGTAGATGAGATAGAGCCCCTCATTCTGCGCTTTTTCCTTAGAGAAAACCCCTTTGCCTTCATTGTTTAATCTGATTGAATCGACACGCAGTATTTTACTGCCAAAATAATTGGCCAAATAAACAGTCGTGTTCTTTATTCCCTTAATTTTTATATCGATCCGGCAAGGATCGGCCGGTTTTAGGCCGGAAAAAATTACTCCGGCCAAGAATAAAATGAAAAAGGTTGATCGTCCAAACATATTCGACCTCCAGGTTACTTAAACTTAAATTAAAATTACAGTTTCCCTTGTAAATCAGGTCGTTTGAACAATATTCAAAAGCGCCGTGAGATTCTGGGAGATAATTACGATTAGTGATTTTAAAACGTTTATCTGCCTGCTAAGGTATACTATATTTAGGTTTTATCAAATTCAACTTTGGTCGTGTTTGCAGATTTTTCATTGCCGTCTGCTTATTGCCGTCAGCTTTAGCTGACGGATGTTGGATGGGGAATAAGAGAGGGCTTTAGCCAAATATTCTATATTATTTGGCTAAAGCCCCGATCATTTTGTTTTCTTTAGTCCGTCAGCTAAAGCAGACGGCAATGAAGGAAGGTTTATGGTACCAAACTTACATTACCATAGCTGCTCTCAATGTTCACAACCGATTTGGGCGATTCGGATTCGCCCACGGTGCCATGCACTTCGTAACTGGTATCTTCTCTCATTTTTATTGCAATGACGCACCCGATTTTGAAATGTTACACCAGGCGCAGCTACTTTTTTCAAAAAATTGCGAAAACACACCAATTTAGGCAAATTTTGAATAGATTGGTTGAAAAAAACACCGGTTTGCCTGCCAACTAACGGATGGTTCAATCTTATTGCCTAATTTTAGCACTTACAGAACCAAAGAATAATGAAGAGTTACGATCCCCGGATGCATTCGGCCGAACACATTCTGAACCAGACCATGGTAAGGATGTTTGGCTGCGAACGTTCGTTTTCGAGTCACATCGAAAAGAAGAAATCGAAGTGCGATTACCATTTCAAAAGGGCTTTGACCCCGGAGGAAGAGACGGAACTGACCGAGCGTATCAATCAGGTTATTGACCGTAAGTTGGATATTACAGAGAAACTCATTTCGCTGTCAGAGGCCGAACGCTCTTTTAACTTGAAAAGATTACCGGAAGGGAGCGGCGATTCGATCCGGATCGTCTCGGTAGGGGATTACGACGATTGCCCCTGCATCGGTCCGCATGTGCGGAATACCGCAGAAATAGGACATTTTCAGCTGGTATCTACGGGTTTTGAAGCGGGAGTGCTGAGGGTGCGGTTTAAACTGATTTAAGAATCCGGTTATGGCAGACAATGGATTGAATATTTTTAAGGCTTCGGCCGGGTCGGGCAAGACGTTCCGGCTGGTTGGAGAATACCTGAAAATGTTGTTTGCCCGACCAATGTCGTACAAGAATATCCTTGCGGTGACTTTTACCAACAAGGCTACCGCGGAGATGAAGGAGCGCATTTTGAGCGAGCTGGCCAACTTGTCAAAAGGGGATAAATCCAAATACCTCGAATTTTTGCAGGAGTATGGCAGCGAACCAATTATCCGGCAAAAAGCAACCCGTATCCTGAAGTTGATCCTTCACGATTACTCGCGCTTTTCGGTCATGACCATCGACAGTTTTTTTCAAAAGGTGATCCGCTCTTTTGCCCGGGAGATCAGGCTGAATGCCTCGTTCAAAACTGAAATTGACAACCGTCAGGCGCTGGAAGATACGGTAGATCTGCTGTTTCAGGAGATCGACAGCAACGAGTTGCTGATGGGCTGGATGGTCCAGTTCCTGGAGGAAAACCTGGAAGAGGGCAGGAGCTGGGACTTCAAAAAGGAGTTGCTGAAATACGGGAAAGAGGTTGAGAAAGAGGCATTCAAGGTTCATGGGGATGAATTTCTGGAGATGCTTGCCGGCAAAGAACAGCTGACTTCGTACGTAAACGGGATGAAGAAAGTGCTGCTGGATGCCGAAATACGTCTGAAGAAAATGGGGCAGGAGGGACTTGACCTGATCGCGCAAGCGGGGATGAGCTATGATCAGTTGAAAGGAGGCAAAAGTTCATTTGCCAACCATTTCAATAAATTGGTCAACGGCAAATTTGAGCCGCCCAACCAAACCACCTTAGATGCGCGCGACAACCTCGATAACTGGTCCAAAAAAACCGACTCCCCGCAGGTGAAAGCGCAGATCGAAAATTTATACCGGCTCGGTTTAAACAGGATACTGGTTGAGTCGGTAGATGCCCTGCTCGAAGAGATCCCGCGGATCAACAGCGCCCAGGCCATTATCCGGAACATCTATCCGTTTGGCCTTCTTGGTAATATTGCTTTGAAAATCAAGGAGGTTTTAAAAGAGAACAACACTGTGTTGCTGAGCGATTCGGGTCAGCTGATCGGAAAGATCATCGAAGGCAACGATACCCCGTTTATCTACGAGAAGGTGGGAACGATTTACCACCATTTTATGCTGGATGAGTTTCAGGATACTTCGCGGCAGCAATGGACCAACTTCAGACCGCTGATCGATAACGCCCTGGCGTCGGGCAACTCCTCGCTGGTGGTGGGCGACGTCAAACAATCGATCTACCGCTGGCGCAACGGCGACTGGAACTTGCTGGCCAATCAGCTGGCA
>JAMDDG010000343.1 GCA_023488865.1 Bacteroidota bacterium
AGTAATCCAATCCTTGTTGTACCCGTGTTTGTTGCAAAATGACTTCTGAGACCCAAATTTTGTATGGATTCCGGTCCTCCCGCCAGGGTAGTTCCCGTTTTGAATGGTTATACCAAACTGTCAATGCTTTACGATATTCCTCCATTTCGAAACATATTTGTTAAAAAATCAACGAAAGAACAAAAAATATTGACTAATATGATATTAGTTAATTCAAAAGCTATATATTTGTGCACCAAAATTGATGTATACGTTAAATTCAAAAATAAAGTTAAATCACTAAAAATTATTGCAATGACTAAAGCAGACATCGTTAACGAGATTTCAAAGAGTACAGGCATTGAAAAGCTTACTGTTCAAAAAGCAGTTGAAGCGTTTATGGACACCGTATCAGGTTCATTAGCTGAAGGCAATAATGTTTATCTTCGCGGTTTTGGAAGTTTTATTGTAAAGAAACGCGCAGAAAAAACTGCACGTAATATTTCCCGTAACACAACCATCATCATTCCGGAACACAACATCCCATCATTCAAACCTGCTAAAACATTTGTAGGTCGCGTTAAAAACAACGTGAAGTAAATCTGTTATTATTTAAAAGTATTATTATGCCAAGCGGAAAGAAGAGAAAAAGACATAAAATGGCTACGCATAAGCGCAAAAAGCGTTTAAGAAAGAATCGCCATAAAAAGAAAAAGTAGGCTTTTTGTAATGCCTGCATAGAAAAACAAAACCTAAAGCGCTTTTGCGCTTTAGGTTTGTTGTATTTATTGGTTTTAATTAACATAAATGGGTAAAGAACATGAGCAATGAGTTGGTTATTGATGTATCGTCCTCTCATGTCGAAATTGCTTTACTCGAAAACAAAAGGCTTGTAGAACTCAACAGGGAAAGCAACGATGTTAAATTCGCGGTAGGTGATATTTACCTCGGAAAGGTAAAAAAGATCATGCCTGGTTTAAATGCTGCTTTTGTTGATGTTGGCTACGAGAAAGATGCGTTCTTACATTATTTGGATTTAGGGCCACAATTTCAGACCCTTAACAAGTTCCTCAAATTGGCTGCCGCCAGAAAAATTAAAATGTCGCCGTTTCCGAAGATCAATCCGGAACCCGACATCAACAAGGACGGGAAGATAGCCGAGGTCTTGAAAACCGGTCAAACTATTCTGGTACAGATTGCCAAAGAACCTATTTCTACCAAAGGTCCGCGATTGACATCAGAGCTTTCGGTGGCAGGCAGAAACATGGTTTTGGTACCTTTCAGCGATAAAATATCTGTATCACAGAAGATTGAAACGACGGAAGAAAAAACCCGTCTGAAAAAATTAATCCAGAGCATCTGCCCCAAAAACTATGGGGTCATTGTTCGGACTGCGGCTGAGGGGAAGATGGTAGCTGAATTGGACCAGGAGTTGAGACGATTGATTGCCAAGTATGAAAATGCACTTGGCAAAATGGATAGACAAGTCGTCCCGTCATTGGTGCTTGGAGAAACGGACCGTACCATCTCTTTGATCAGGGATGTTTACAATACCGATTTTTCGAACATTTACATCAATGATGAAGATGCAGCTGCCGATGCCAAAGAATATGTAGGGACCATTGATTCAGAAAAGAAGAAGATTGTCAGGTATTACAATGGTAAAATGCCGATCTTCGAATATTTCGGAATTGATAAGCAAATTAAAGCATCTTTCGGAAAAACAGTCTCTTTTAAAAGCGGCGCGTACCTGATCATCGAACACACTGAAGCCTTCCACGTAATTGACGTCAATAGTGGAAATCGCTCAAAAACAGGAGATCAGGAATCCAATGCTTTAGAGGTCAATCTGGCAGCCGCCGAAGAAGTTGCACGTCAGTTGCGTCTTCGGGACATGGGGGGGATTATCGTGATCGACTTTATCGATATGCACGGTAACGAGAACCGACAGAGGGTTTTCGAGAAAATGAAGGAAGTTATGGCTTCCGACAGAACCAAACACAATATACTCCCGTTGAGTAAATTTTGTTTGATGCAGATCACACGGCAACGTGTTCGGCAAGAGATGGCTATCGAGACGGAGGAGAGTTGCCCCGTTTGCAAAGGAACAGGTAAGGTAACACCTACTTTGCTTTTCATAGAAGAAATCGAACAAAGGGTACGTTATATTTTTGAAGAACTTCAGAAAAAAAGTCTGTCTATTGAGCTTCACCCGTTTGTTGGGGCTTTTCTGACCAGAGGTTTTATTTTTTCCAAGGTCTGCAAATGGAGATGGAAATATCGCAAAAAGATTCAGATCATTGAGATGAATTCAATGAGTTTCCTCGGATCCAAATATTACGACGAACATCACGATGAAATTATCATCTGATTAAAGTTTAAGAAACCCGCTCACCTAATTGAGCGGGTTTTTTTATAAATTTGAACCCTCAAATCAACACGAACAACCCGGAATTGAAACGGACTGTTTTTTATCGTTGAATCCGGAGGTGTTGAAATTGCTGTTGAATTCCCGAACCAACGGGGATCTGAAAATTTTGAACTGAATGGAAATTTATATTAGAAAAGTAGGCGTTGCCCTTACCATGTTGTTTTGCCTGATTGGTTGGGACCTTTCAGCACAGGTAATTTCACCGGTAAAATGGTCGTTCGACCAGAAGAAAATTTCTGATAAAGAGATTGAAGTCAGTTTCCATGCAACGATAGATTCCGGCTGGCACTTGTACGGTACAGATTTGCCTGATGGAGGTCCCGTCAGCACAACCTTCAAATTTACTCCCGACAGTACCAACTATCGGTTCTCCGGATCATTAATTTCTGTCACCAAACCGGTAAAGCAGTTCGATAAAATTTTCAATCTGGAGCTTACCTACTATGCCATGGAGGCCCATTTTACCAGAAGAATAACGTTGTTGAACGACCGCCCCTTTACCATCAAGGGTTCTATCGAATACCAGAGCTGTAACGACGAAACCTGCACCATGGATGAAGCTGACTTTTCATTCCCGGTTAACGGATCCGTTGCTTCAGCATCTGCCCCTAAGGTGGAAACTGCTTCGCCAGCTGCCCCTGCACAGGTAAGTAAGACTGAGGCTATTTTACCGGAAGCTCCGGACAACGCGCATCATTCGCTGATCTGGTTTCTCTTTTTCAGCTTTATTGCCGGACTTGCAGCGATCCTGACCCCCTGTGTCTTTCCCATGATCCCGATGACGGTCTCTTTTTTTATGAACAGCAACAAAACCAAATGGGAGGCAAAATTTCAGGCATTGGTGTACGGTGCTTCCATCATCCTTATTTATACGTTGATAGGAACGATTGTGGCCCTTACGTTAGGGGCCGATTTTGCCAACTGGCTCAGCACCCATTGGTTGCCCAATATTCTGTTTTTTGTCATTTTTGTTGTTTTCGCTTTCTCATTTTTCGGGGCTTTTGAAATCATTTTACCCTCCAGCTGGGTCAACAAAAGCGATGATAAAGTAAGCAAAGGCGGTGCAGGTGGCGCTTTTTTCATGGCTTTGACCCTGGTATTGGTCTCGTTTAGCTGTACCGGACCGATTGTAGGCGCTATTCTGGTCGAGTCGGCGGGCGGTATGATCCTCAAACCCATTGTGGGTATGTTTGGTTTCTCGCTTGCTTTTGCCCTCCCTTTCACGCTCTTTGCCTTGTTCCCGCAGTGGCTGAGCAACCTGCCAAAATCAGGGGGATGGCTCAATTCGGTGAAAGTAGTCCTGGGATTTATCGAACTGGCGCTTGGTTTGAAATTTTTAAGTATTGCCGACCAGACCTACCACTGGAGGATATTGGACCGCGAAGTTTACCTCGCTTTCTGGATTGTGATCTTTACACTGTTGGGGATCTATCTTCTTGGTAAAATCAAATTTGTCCACGACAGTGAGGTCAAACATGTTTCGGTCGGCCGTTTGATGCTGGCGATCCTCACGTTTACTTTCGTCGTTTACCTGGTCCCGGGTATGTTTGGTGCCCCTTTGAAAGCCATTTCCGGCTATTTACCGCCTATGACCACCCACGATTTTGATTTGCACAAGATCATCCGTGATGAGGTGAGATTGGTCGGTTCTGCCGGGAACAACGCGCAGGCCCTACCGGGAAAGTCCCTTTGCGAAAAGCCGAAATACAGCGAGTTTTTGGAGCTTCCGCATGGGTTGGAAGGATATTTTGATTTTGAACAGGGGTTGGCTTGTGCCAAAGCACAAAATAAACCGATTTTCATCGATTTCACCGGACACGGTTGCGTCAATTGCCGAGAGATGGAGGCCAATGTATGGTCGGATCCCCGCGTGCTGGAACGATTGAACCGCGATTTTGTCATCATCGCGCTCTATGTGGACGACAAAACGACCATGCCTGAAAGCGACTGGGTCACTTCCTCTTACGACCATAAAGTCAAGAAAACGATCGGAAAGAAATTTGCCGACTTTCAAATTGCCAGATTTGGTGTGAATGCTCAGCCTTATTATGTAATTTTGGACCTTAACCAGAAGGTGCTCGTAAAACCGGTTGCACGGGATTTGAATCCGGATCATTTTATCGATTTTCTCGACAGAGGGCTGGCAGCATTCAAAGATGGGGAAAAATAGTTTTTCCCATCGTGAATTATTTTACCTTAAGAAGTTATGTATGAAGGTATTCTGTTTTGGAATGTAGATACGCAGATCGATTTTATCGAACCTACCGGGAAGTTGTACGTGAAAGGCGCCGAAAAACTGAAACCGGTTTTTAAAAAGATCACCCATTTCGCAACCGAGAACCAGATCAGGGTGATCAATACCTGTGATTTTCATTTGGTCCATTCAGCTGAACTGTTCGGGAAGCTCGATTTTGTCCATACTTTTCCGGAACACTGCATGGCCGGCACAAGCGGTGCAGAATTTGTTGCGGAGACGAGACCCGTGTTCCCGGCCATCGTAGATTGGATGGCGCAGTTGGCTATTTTGCCGCAATTGGCCAATGCAAAACAATACAGGAATATAGTTATCCGCAAAGATGCTTTTGATGTTTTTGAAGGAAATCCCTATGCGGACAAAATTCTGGATCTGATACATCCTGATAAGATATTTGTATATGGGGTTTCAACCAATATCTGCGTGGACAGGGCTGTTTGCGGATTAGTTCAGCGGGGGTATAAAGTTTTTGTCTTCGAAGATGCCATCAAAGAGCTGCCCAAAATCCCGCTTCCCGTCAAACACTGGAAAGAGCTGGGAGTGAAGATGATCAGTTTTGGAAAATTGAAAAAATATCTGTAAGAACCTCCTCCAGGGATTGCCGCGCTCAAAGGTTGGGATTGGCAATATTGCCCGAGAGGGCATCAAGTAAAACCAACTTTATTTGATGTGTGCTGATTTTTCAACTCCGAACAAGTTGTGCGGTCTGACACTAAAACTGTTTTTCAGCAAAGAAATAGCAAGGAAAATGTAGGCGGCAAACCTGGGGTTGATCAGCACCCGGATTAAAATATCGTTCAGGAAGATGACCACCGCAAATTTCAACGGTACGAAATTGCCTTTGTACAGTACTTCCAGGATGGTGGTAAACATCATCAGGAAAAGGATGCCTGCTCCGGCCCTTATTTCCCGTTCATTTAATACGGGGATGCTGTATCCCTCTACCTTCTCGCCGAATTGGAATATTTTGCTCATGTTGTTTGCTTTTGGTTTCTCTGTATTACGCGTGGACAGCCGTGAAGTTACAAAAATGTCGGAATCAGGATTTGCAGGATGAAAGAATTGGCGGGATTGATGCTGTCGGCACAATGAAGTTACTGAAAGGGCTGTCTGTCCTGCCCGGGAGAGAAATGTCGGTAGCGAGAAGGCTTTGAAAATGACTAAATGTTGACCTTCCCTAAAATAACTTAACAGAATTTGTGCTAATTGGTTGTGTTGCAAACAGATTTTGAAATGAATCCGTACGATCGAGATAAGCTTATATATATTGTATTACACTACTGAACATACTTTTGAATTTGCGAAATTTAATATCACTTTATGCATTATTATTCGGCTGTGGTCTTGGTGTTGGAGTGGGTCGTGGATTTGGAATTGATTTTGTTCCAGGATCTGGAATTTGTGGTGATGATGGTTTTGGTGGTTGTTGAGTCTTTGCCATGATTTTTTATTTTATTAAATTTTTAATTGAATGATTTAGCTCATTTTGATTTCTTATTTTCAGTTTGTTTGTAATCAAAAAGTCATTAGGTAAATTGGAGTACAATGCTCCATATAGTTTCATTTTATCTCTATAAAATTGTTTGTGAATTTCAGTGTCAAATTCAGAATTCATCGACATTTCTCCTCTATTTGTTTCGCATTCTATTCTTAGTGAGGAAAAGCTGCGTTTATTTTCTGTCCATTCTTTTATCCTCTGAGTTACATTCAAAGTAGCATGTACGACTGATAATAGAGCACTTAGCCCTGCCACAAAAACCCAAACATATTGCCAGCCTTCTTTATTCCATAATGTCCAGCCAGCAATCGCCGAACTTGAAGTCGTTATAGCAACCAGAATTTTCGTGATTTCATCAATTTTCATCCATTTACTTATTATTTTATCAGACAACATTATTATTTTATCAGACAACATTTCGAAATAGAAAGAATCGTAAAAAACGTCAAATATTTTTTCCCATATTACATCTCTTTCAACCATTTTTATTTTTTTAAAAGCCCCTATTTGTGAATTGTTTCGTATGACTTAGTTATATATGCAGTAAATCTCTATATAAAGTGGCTTGTTTATATACGTATTCGATTAGGGCTTATTTGTAAAAGTAAAAAATAAATATGTTAATATCCAACGATTTGGAAAACAAATTTTTAGTGCAATAAGAATTTTAAGACTGCAAAATTTATAATAGGGGGTTCTGCTACTCGATCAAAGTTTATTCCCGGGAGATTATTGTTGTCCGATTTTATTAATTTTGTAAAAAAGGCGTTATGAACCAAACGATTGTAAATAAACTAGCACAATACTTTGCAAGCCAGCCGATCGAAAAGGCCTGGATATTTGGTTCTTATGCCCGGTCAGAGGAAAACAAAAGAAGTGACATTGATATATTGGTCAATTTTAGCGCCGAAGCCAGCGTGACCTTGTTTAAATATGTGCATATAATCAATGATTTACAAAAATTGACGGGTAAAAAAGTTGATCTGGTTGAAGAAGGCCAATTAATGAAATTCGCTGAAATCAATGCAGAACAGGATAAAATCTTGATATATGAGAGAAAAGCCAAGGGATAGAGAGAGGCTAAGCCATATGATAGAGGCCATCGATAATATTTTTGAGTTCATCAATGGCAAATCATTTGAGGTTTACAGAAACGACAAAATGCTTCGTTTTGCCATTATTAAGAATATGGAGATTGTTGGAGAGGCTGCCTATTTGCTGACCAAAGAATTCAAGTTGCATCATCCTTCCGTAGAGTGGGACGATATGATTGGAATGCGTCATATACTTGTTCACGGCTATTACCAAATTAAGGATGAAATAATTTGGGCAACCATGGAAACAGAACTTCAACCACTCAGAGAGAAGATTCTTTCAATATTAGCAGAGAATTAGATTAGACAATACTGCTCCAGCAACTTTCCTTAGTTCTTCTCCAGATATTTCAGCAACCCGATCATGCTTTCCTGGTTGTCGATAGAAACTTTATTCTCCTTGACGTATTGTTTGAACTGACCCGATTTGTCGTTAAACAGCTTTGACAGTTGTCTTAGATTGAGGAAGCTGGCTAATTTTCCATCCTTTTTTAGCCAAAAATTTTGGTAGGGTTTTGTTTTATATCCATCGGGCAAGCTCAACTCGTATGCTTGTCCGCCTGAAAAAATAGAGGAATAGGAGGTTGTAGATGAAGTCTGGGAGGTTCCGCCATAAGCCGCCGGCTTGCCGGGATCAATCAGGCTGCATTTGTGTTCGAGGTATAAATCGTACTTGCCATGGTAAGCAAGCTCGACAAATTTGTTGTTCAACAGGAAAAATTTCCGGTTTTCAATATAAACAGTATCAATTTGGTCCAATTGGCTTATGGCCAGTTT
>JAMDDG010000342.1 GCA_023488865.1 Bacteroidota bacterium
TCTTATCCGTTTCCACGATCGGGATGAACTGCATCCAGGTAAGGCCCAGGCCTTTGTAGTAGTTGTAAAGCTCCTCCGCATAATCGGAAGAGTAGTCTGTGATGCAGCACATGGCATTGACGGCAACTCCCTCTTCGAGCAACATTTTGGCGACGCTTTCCACCTTTTCCCAGGTAGGATGCTCCCCTTTGTCGAAGCGGTAGTGGTCATGGATATGTTGCGGACCGTCGAGCGACAGGCCGATCAGCCAGTCGTATTTTTTGAAGAATTTGGCCCATTCGCGGTCGAGCAGCGTTCCGTTGGTCTGGAAGCCGTTGCCAACTGACTGGCCGTGCCCGTATTTCAGCTCCAGTTCGATGGCCCGCTTGTAAAAATCGAGCCCCATCAGGGCTGGTTCGCCTCCCTGCCAGGCAATAGAGACTGCCTCGCCCGATTGCTGCATTACCTGGCGGATCAACTCTTCCTGAACCTCCGGGCTCATCCTGTGGGTTTTGGTTTCGGGGAACAGCGCTTCCTTCTCTAAGTAAAAACAGTAGGTGCAACCCAGGTTGCAGTCTGGTCCGGAAGGCTTGACCAGAACGGAGTTGAGGGGCTTGTGCTTGAGTGCCATAGATGTAGTTTAAATAATGGACAATTAATGTCGTTTAGTTATCGAAATTCTTTGTGTTTTCTTTGTGTTATCCGTTGTGAACTTGGTGGTTAAGTGTTTAAATCTCACCGAAAAGGGCCCAAGGGGATTTCAATCCGGGATTTTTAGCAAGATTTTCAAGTGTTTCCCTGGCTCTGATAGTCTTTTGGAAGGCGGCAGAACACAGGGTTACACCATCAGCGGAAGCGCCAAAATCACGGATGTCAAGATCCTTGGCCCAAACATTTCCGGAAAGGAAACAGAGAAGGAGAAGGCCCGCCAACTGTCTGGCCTTTTTTTGAGCAACAGGTACTATTTGCATTGTCTTGCTGTTTTTGAAGTGAAGCGGCAACCATAACCGGGTTATTGTTGCCTCCCGGTCGCCCTGGCTGGCCGAACGATCCAAAATTACACAAATCTGTCAATTTTGCGACAACGACCCGATCGCTGTGTGGCTGCTCCCGGAGCATACTTTAGCCCTATATTTCGTCAGCGCCGATTGAACTATCATTAAATTCTAATAACCATTTAAAGTCGTATAGGTATGTTTTTGAAATAAGCGAGTTTTTACCCGTAAAAACTCGCTTATTTCATTTATATTTGTTGTGAGTATATTCATTCAAATGATTGATATCATAAAAGATACCATAGACAGGTTCCCAATAGGATTTGTATTCACCTCATCAGATTTTCCGATAGAGGTGAATAGACTAAAAGCTGTCAATAAAGTCATAAATGTACTGGTGGCTCAGGGGAAAATCCGCCGTCTTTCCAAAGGCCGCTTTTATAAGCCTCAGATTGGCAAGTTCGGCGAATTGCAGCCCGATACTTATCAGGTAGTAAAAGACCTGATCGGGAAAAACGGTAAAACAATCGGCTACCTGACTGGCTATTCCGTATTCAATGATTTGGGGTTGACGACTCAGATTCCTGCTTCGCTTCGGATCGCAAGCAAAAAAGAGAAAAAGTCAATTACAAGAGGCATATACCGAATTAGTTTTGTAAAACAGGAAAACACGATAACGAAGGAGAATATTCCTCTTTTTCAGCTTCTTGATTGTTTGCGGTTCTTCAAAGAGATACCTGGCACAATGCCCGACAATGCCTGTAAAAGACTGTTAACATTGTTCAAAACCCTTACTCCGACGCAAATAGCCACCGTCAAAAAACTGGCACTTAAATACAATCCGGCTACCATTGCTTTTCTGGGGGCAATACTTGAAACAATCAATGCGGACGAAGACACTGCGGCCCTTTTCAATACCCTGAATCCCATGACAACCTATAAAATGGGAATATCGGCCGACATACTTCCATGCCAACGAAAATGGTATATAAGATGATGACACTCCACAACAACACAAAGGAATTTACCGAGTTGATTCAGCTTACAGCTTTTCACTTCGGGATCTCTCCCGATTTTGTGGAGAAAGATTATTGGATTACGTCAGTGCTCAAGAAGCTTGCTCTGTCCGCAAATACGGGCAGTATCGTTTTTAAAGGGGGGACATCTCTGTCCAAAGGATTCCGTTTGATTAATCGGTTTTCTGAGGATATTGACATTGCCATGATAAACGAAAATCTGACTGGCAATGCGCTGAAAACCAAAATAGGTTCGGTAGAGAAAGAAATAACAACTGACCTTACCGAAATTGTAGAACCGCAAATCACAAGCAAAGGCTCCATGTTCCGTAAGTCTGTTTTTCTGTATCCTGTTGTCACTTCCCGTCGGTTAAATAGTGGTACACCAAGGCGAATCATTATTGAAATCAACTCTTTTGCTAATCCCCATCCCTATGCGAAACAGACAATCACCTCTTTTATTGCGGAATTTCTGAATGCAATAAACAGGAAGGAAGCTATAGAGGAATATGGCTTGCAGCCTTTTTCAATCAATGTGCTTGACAAATCCCGGACTATGGTAGAAAAACTGATTTCGTTGATTCGATTCTCTTTCGACGAAAATCCGGTGAAGGCAGTTGGCTCAAAAATCCGCCATTTCTACGATTTATATTTTCTGGCTAACGATGAACAGTGCAGCGCTTATTTGCATTCCGACAACTTTAAAAAAGACTTTGCAGAACTATATGCTCATGATCAACAAACATTCGATACACCCTCGGGCTGGCCAGGCAAATTGGTGGAGCTATCACCACTGAAAACCGACTTTCCTGCCTTTTGGAGCAAAATAAAAGATACCTACCGTTCCGAACTTCCTCAACTGGCATTTTCTTCAATACCAGACGAAAAAGAGGTGGCGGAATCTTTTATGGAAGTGATAAAATCAATATAATGTGTAAATTAATAGAGAGATACATAAAATGTCCAAAAAAACAGATAAAATAATAGATGAATTAATCGACCAATACTTGGAAGATGACCGTAATAATCGTCCTTGGATAATTGGATTTAGTGGAGGGAAAGATTCCACAGTTTTACTTACATTAGTTTGGTTAGCTCTTCAAAAGATAAGAGATAATGACTTAAATTTCAAATATAAACGCCCAGTATATGTCGTATGTAATGATACAATGGTCGAAAATCCTGTAATTCAAGAGTATGTACAAACTGTTTTAAACACTATTCAAAAAGCAGCTAAAGAGCAAAACTTACCTATTATGGTAAAAACAACAACCCCAAAATTAGAAGATACATTTTGGAGTTGTGTAATTGGGAAGGGTTATCCCGTTCCAAATAATTCTTTTCGTTTCTGTACAGAGAAGATGAAAATTAAACCGACCTCACAATTTATCGTAGATCAGGTAGCAGCTGATGGTGAAGCCATTGTTTTAATTGGAACACGACTAGCCGAAAGTCAACAGCGAGCAAAGTCTATAAAAAAACACGATATAAAAGGGCACAGGCTTTCTAAGCACCCGTTAAATCCAAATACATACACCTACGCCCCAATCAAGGAGTTGATGCTGGAGGAGGTTTGGTATATCATAAATGCAATACCTTCTCCTTGGGGGTTTGATAATCAAATTCTGTTCAAAATTTATCTGAATGCAAGTGCCGATGATTATGAATGTCCTACAGTTGTAACCGATGACTCTCATAAATCATGCGGTCAGAGCCGTTTTGGATGCTGGGTGTGTACTGTGGTTAAAGAAGACAAATCTATGACCGCATTAATTAAAAACGGAACAGAATGGATGCGCCCACTTCTTGATTTTCGGAATAGTTTAGTTGTAAACAGGAATGTTTCTGAATATAGATATTCAACCCGAAGAAATGGTCAGATTGCTGTTGACGAGACAGGCCATAATATGGGTAACTATACTATTGAATACAGAATGCAGTTATTGAAGGAATTACTTACAATTCAGAAAGAAACTCAGAACTATAGATCAAGTATTGACCTTATTACCAGTCAAGAATTGATTGCAATTCAAGTGATATGGTATCGTGATGGACATTTCAAAACAACGGTGAATGATATTTACAATGAGGTATATGGATACGATATTCCTAACGATAAAATAGGTTTACAAGAAAGACTACTTCTTGAAAAAGCATGCAATAAATCAAGTCATTACTCACTAATTCAAGAATTGCTTGCTTTACAAAAAAATAAAATTTTATTGATGAAAAAATATGGGCTTCAGAACGATCTTGAAGCAAGATTAGACACATTTATAAAGGAGACGGTATGATTATTAAGAGTATAGAATTAAACAACTACCGACTTTATAAAGGAGTAAATAAAATATCATTTTCAAATGAAAATGATAAGAATCTATTTTTGATTTCTGGCGAAAATGGCTTTGGAAAATCAACTTTTTTACATTCACTACTCTGGTGCATGTATGGTCGACTAATGGTGGATATTGATGAGTCTTACCGTAAAGAAATTCAGAATGCTGGCGGTGGTTATAATCAAATGCAAATAAATAATCTAAATGAATTTTACAAGCAAAAACTTAACATCGAAGTTACCCATAGTTTATTGACGAGTATTAAGAAGCAAGGATATTCCATTGATACTGAATATTTAAAACAGTGGTCTCAATATGCTGTTTCATTAGAATTTTCAGAGATTTTCATTCCGTCTATTCCTTGTCGCTCATTAAAGATTACTCGTTCCTATGATGTAATACGTGATGAAGAAAGTGTTGAAATTCTTATTGACGGAATAAAAAATGAACTTACCTCCGAAATCGGACATGAAGTTTTTATTAATGATTTTGTCTTAAATAAAGATATTGCTCGATTTTTCTTTTTTGATTCCGAAAAAATTGTAACGCTTGCTGAAACAAATACAATAGATGAGAAACGAAAACTTTGCTCAGCTTACAACGAAGTTCTTGGAGTGAAGAAATACGAAGATTTAAAGAGAAATCTGGAAAATTTACGTTTGCGTTTCCGCCGGAAGTCCGATGATATCGAAAGTCGTAACAAGCTGACTTCCTTGCTTTACAAGCAAAAGTCTTTGCATGAAATCATAGCAGAAAAAGAAAAGAAAACAGCAGAATTTGATGACAAACTTTTATCCCTTCGCAAGGACAATGAAAAATTTCAAATGCAACTTATGCGTGAAGGGAACGGAATGACTATCGAAGAACTGAAACGACAGGAAGATGTTGTTACAACAACAAAAAAACGAGACGAAGAATATAAACAAAGGCTCAAAATCTTTCTCGAATATGTTCCTTTTGCTATTTCAGGTAGATTATTACAGCAAGCAAAAAATCAATTGGAACACGATTTTAATGTTCTAAAATCTCAAAATGATATTCAAAACCAGAATCTGTTGCTTCAAAATATATCGACAGATTTATTGTCTGCAATTGAACAACTATCAATTACTGAAAACAGTAAGAAAAAGTTGGACAATTCAATTCAAAGAATTGTTTCCAAATATCAAAATCAATCAAGTAGTGGAGATTCTTTATTGAATGTTAGCAAAGAGACCTTCGAGGAGTTTCTATCAGTGTATAACAATATAAGGACCACTTACAAAATTGAATTTGAGCACCTGACGGACGACTATCGTAAAAATAAGCAGATTCTTAACAATGCTGTCCGTAAAATCTCAAATATGCAGAGCAATGAGAATGATTCTATCATTAAAAATATCCGTAAAAGTAAAAATGAAATAGAGAAAACAATTACAGACATAGAAACTCAGATTCGTCAGCAACATGAAATACGCGGCGGTATGAATAAAGAATTAGCTGTTGTAAGCCGTCAAATTTCAGAGTTAAGCAAAAAGGTTAGTCTTGATGACAGCGATACATTGAAAGATAAAGTTGCGGAACAGCTTATTGCAGAGCTAAATACATTTCTTGTTTCGTTGAAAAACGAAAAAAAATTCTCATTGGAAAGACGTATTAAAGGCACAATGAATAAGCTAATGCACAAATCTAATTTTATCAGCAAAGTTGAGGTTTTAATTTTTGATGATATAATTGACATAAATCTTTATGCAAACGATGGAAATATTATCAAAAAGGAATCTCTTTCCAAGGGTGAACAGCAACTTTATGCAACCTCGCTTCTTAAGGCTCTTGTAGAAGAATCGGGCATACAGTTTCCGGTATTTATTGATAGTCCGTTGCAAAAATTTGATAAGAGCCATGCAACCAAAATTATTACGGAATTTTACCCTACTGTCTCAAAGCAGGTTATTTTATTTCCATTACTGCATAAAGAATTGACAAAAAATGAATTAGAAATAATGAAGCCATTTGTAAATTCTGCATTTATTTTGAAAAATGGAAATACATATTCATTTATTCAAGAGATTGATATTAACAATTTAATGAAGGAATAGGCATGGTATTTACGCAGATAAGAACAAGTAGTAGAAACAGGGAAATAGTTATTGAATTGACACGCAAATTCAATTTGGGTGCAGAGAATGTAATTGCTCGAATTGCCATTGGTTATTCGTTACAATCAGGGATAAAGTTTGAATCTACCGATGTCAAAGATTCTGGAGGTAAAGAATATAGTAAAAGTGTGCTTTTCGGGAATTACTACCCAATATATTTAGCAATGATTTGTACGTACTATCAGATAAATGAGAACAACAAAGATTTACCTCGTTACTTCAAAATGCACCTTGACCACGGATTACAACTTATTTATGACGATATTATGGACAATCCGAATTTAGTAGGTTACGATTATTTATTTGATAAAATACATAGCGGATTAAGTGAGATATGTTAAGAGAGAATTTGAAATATATTACGATAGAGCAATTACTGACTACAAATCAAATTTCTGTGCGTACAGCTAATTGCTGTCATAATGCAGAGTTTGATTCGCTCTATGATATTATTTCATACTACGAACAAGGTAGTTCGTTTTCGACAATAAGAAATGCAGGCAAATTGACATGTGAAGAATTAAAGAATTTGTGTGAGAATTATTTGTCAAATCTATCTGATTTTGATTTGCAGAATGTTGAGGGCAAAGATTTAATGCCAGAAAGAAAAACTAAAGGTGAACTATTATATGAATCTTTAAGTACGAATCAGAGTCTTTTAATTGAACAGAAGTATTCAGAGTTAATTTCTCATTGCTCCGTTAGGACTTGTAATGGACTACGAAAATTCACAGCTAATGAATTTATCGAATCCTATTTAATCAGCGATAGCAACGAACTGATTAAGATAAAAAATATTGGTAAAAAATCGATAAATGAAATTCTCGAATTTAGATTGAAGCTTAAGGCATTCATCGATGAAATAAAATACGTTAAAGATTCATCTTTGCAATGTATTAGATTGAATACAATAAACAAATATGGAGACTTTTGCGACAACGATTTCGTTTCTAATTTTTACGAAAAATATTGCCATCTGCCAATGTTTTGGATTTTAGAGCAATATATTAAAAATGATAATTCTACAAGAATAGAAATCTTAATAGATTCATTTCATGTTTTTCAACATCGGAAAATGCTTTCATTGGAAGAAATGGCACAAAAGCACAATTTTTCACGAGAGCGTGTAAGACAAATTCGTAATGGTTTATTCCATAATATATTAAGGATTCCCATAGTGTTAATTGATAATAAAAAAAATTGCAATAGAAATTATGGAATGCTTCAAAGTAAAGACGATTGGGCATATCTTTTGGATACTTTCAAAGAGATTGATATTTTTTGTCAAGAATCGTATGAAATACAAAATTGCTTGAAAGAAGAAGAATGCAATTTCTCAGTTGAGTTTGTTTTACAAATCGTTGCATACATTTTTCGGGATAAGTACTCTCTTTTTGGTGGCATTGATGTATCTCAAAGGTTTAGGATTTGGGATACGACCTTTCTTGTAAAAAATGAATATTCCGACATTTTCGATTTTGAAAAAATGAGAGATGAATTTAGCAATGTCTTAATGGATAATGAGACCGATTATTTGTTAGACATTGAAGATTATATTGCAAATTCTCAATGTTGGGTAAAATATGATTATAATAAGACTTACAGTCTCGTAAGTATAGTAAGAGATATTTTACTTTACGAATTTCATTTATATTCAGATGGTATCGATGGTCGCATAAAAATACCGGCAAACAAAGAAAGGAAACCTATAGATGTGATATATGAAATATTACATCAAACCGGAAGGCCTATGCACTTAGATGAAATTTTTGAGGAATTCAAAATTATTTTACCGGAACATAAATATACAGAAGCAGCGCAATTAAGACCTTATCTACAAAGACATGAAGCTATATCATACAGAAATAGAAAAAGTGTTTACACACTCAAGGAATGGGAGCATATCAAAACAGGTACTATTCGTGATGCTATCGTAGAATTCTTATCAGAAAATGATTTACCTCAAACTGCTGATGATATTACGGAATATGTATTACAATATTTTCCCGAGACAAATATTGCAAGCGTTAGAACCAGTATGTTTAATGATACCCAAAAACGTTTTTCCTTTTTCAAAGACAATATATTTGGATTAAAAGACAAAGAATATCCCTCTGAATACGAGTTAGGAGAACAACAAGAAGTTTTAAGAAGATCGTTTGAACAACGGTTGCTTGATCTGGAGATATTCATTGTTGAAAAAGGGCATTTCCCTTTCGTTTCCAGCGGCAAAAGTAAAGAAGGATCACTTGGGCGATGGTGGTATCGAATTATCAACAATAAACAACAGATAAGTGAGTCACAACAAACAGAAGTGAATAGAGTTAAAGTTCAATATGCAGAATACGATACTGATAAGACAATTTATGATTGGAGTCTCAATTACAATAAGTTAAAGTGTTTTTTGCTTGAAAATAGGCGCATACCTTTTGCTCGTGGAGATGAGAAGTTTCTTTATCGATGGCTCAGTCGTGTAAATGAGGATTTTCAGAATTACAGGTTAACCGAAGAACAGCGACAAAAGTATATTGATCTCGCAAAATTGATTTGATATGTTGAAAGATAAAGACTTTAAATATAGATATTCTACTGGGAGAAAGGATCTGCCTTTCGACTTTTTCGAACTGGCGTTGTCGAATAGTATAAATTTTGACATGGGGTTAGGTTATTTCAGTAGTGCCTCGTTCAATATCCTCTCTGTTGGCATTGCTCATTTTATTAGTAATGGTGGTAACATGCGTTTGTACATAAATCAATATCTTACGGAAGAGGATTATAAACTTTTGCAAAACAAGGAAATAGTTGATTTTGAGGATTATATATTACAATCTTTTTTTGCCCTTAAGAAAGCATTATCCCAGAGAGATGAACATTTTTTTAAATGCCTTTCATACCTTGTTCAAACTAATAGAATTGAAATAAAGATCGTAATTCCTAAAGATGGTGGATTAGCCCATGAGAAATTCGGCATTTTTACCGATAAAAATAATGATAAAGTTGCTTTTACAGGCTCCCTGAAC
Source organism: Bacteroidota bacterium (assembly GCA_023488865.1). Lineage (GTDB taxonomy): Bacteria > Bacteroidota > Bacteroidia > Bacteroidales > Prolixibacteraceae > CAINVV01. The sequence goes on from JAMDDG010000342.1 coordinate 9,485, forward strand.
TTAACGGCTGCTGCCTTGGTCAAGAATATTGAAACAATCGAATGTACATGCTCTTGGAAAAGTGAAGATAGCAGAGAAAGAATTAAATTAAGCGAACAAGATTTTTCGGAAATTTGGGACGGAAAAAACAACAATGTGTTGGTCTTCCCCGCAAAGAAATTCTGCCAAGAAATAGTGAAAACTTATCCTACTGTTGATTCTAACGAATTATTAATACAAGAGAAAGAAATAATCAAAAAATTATCTAATAAAACAACTATTGTAAGTGAATCATTACCAAGCTATCAGACAATAAAAGAGCCTCATTTCCCCGATCAATATCCTGATGGTGCAAGACAATATCAAATTCAGGCGTATGAAGCGTGGCTAAAAAATGGCAAACGAGGTATATTTGCAATGGCTACCGGGACAGGTAAAACCATAACTTCATTGAATTGCGCTTTACTAGAATATAAAAACGATGGTGTTTACCAACTATTGATATTAGTGCCAACTATTGCATTAGTTGAGCAATGGATTGACGAAATTGCGTTGTTCGATTTCAAAAATGTAATAACAGTATCTTCTGAAAATCCCCGATGGCGACAACAGATTGTAAAATTAGAAGATAAAGTTACAAGAGGTAAGAGAGTTAGCTTTGTAATAGTATCTACTTACCAATCTTTCACAAATAAAGACTTTCAACAAATCTTACCTTATTTGCCTGAAGAAATGATTATTATTGCCGATGAAGCACACAACATCGGATCCGAATCAGTTAGGGCAATTTTCAGATTATTACATTTAAGAAGGAGAATTGCATTATCTGCTACTCCAAGCCGAATTTACGACGAAGATGGAACAGCCGAGTTAGAAAGCTTCTTTAATGACAAACCTCCTTATGTATACAGTTTTTCTATGAGCCAGGCTATAGAAGAAGGTCGTCTAATGGAATATTGCTATTATCCCAAAATGGTTAAGCTGAACGATGATGAAATGCAAGAATATGCTGCAATCACAGAACAACTTATGCGGTTATTTGATAATTCTTCAGGAGAATTTAGTGATAGCCAAAAGGCAAAGAAACTATTGATGTTACGTAAACGCATTTTACACAAAGCTGACGATAAAATGCGTGTATTTAAAGAAATAATCAAAGAAATCGGTAGTGAAAAGTTGAAATATTGTTTTGTATATGTTCCAGAGGGGAATAAAGTATTTGATTCTGATGAGGCTCTGTTATACTCTAAAACAGATATTGATTCAGATCAAGAAATATACGAAGAAAGCATAATGAAAAAAATGCTTGATTTAACAAAAGAGATTTCTCCTAACACCACCTGTAATACATACACGGGAAAGAACAACAAAACTGAAAGAAAAGCTATTTTACAAGGTTTTGAAAGTGGACAAATAAATGTATTGTTCGCGATGAAATGTTTAGATGAAGGGGTTGACGTGCCAAGAGCTGAGTATGGCATTTTTGCTTCAAGCACAGGAAATCCTCGACAGTTTATTCAAAGACGTGGTCGTTTACTACGTAAACATAAGGAAAAAACATTCGCCCATATCTACGATATGGTCGTTGTACCTAATTATCAATCTCCATACTATTCTAAGGAATTTTGGCAAATGGAACGCAGTCTGGTGAAAGGAGAATTAACTCGCGTTGCATATTTTGCCAATTTAGCAACCAATAATTATACGGGTGCTCTTCGATCTCTTGACGAAGTCGCACGGTTTTACGAATTGGTATTATCTGAACTGATTTTGAGTATAAACCAATAAAAAAATAATATGACAGCGGAAGAAATTTTCAAAGAGGTATTGAAATCGGCTGAATTTCAAACGATTTTTCAAATTTCCAAAGAAGATTTGGAACGGGAAGATTTTTCTACAGAATCTGAATATCATGTTATAGAAATTGTCAAAGCAATTCTAAGTGGACAGGAAAACCACAAGAGTAAAGAGCAGATCTTTCAAACCATTCAGAAACAAATAATGCAGTTATAAGATATGGCTACAATAATTAAGTCCGTTAGTTTTCAGAACTTTTATAACTACTACGGAAGTTTTGACGAAAACACTTATCGTTTCAAAGAGGGTATTAATATTGTTAATGCCGACAATAATATGGGTAAATCCAAGTTCTACAACGGTATTCTTTGGATTTTGAAAGATACAGTATATGATTCGGATTTGAAAAAAATGGTCACTGCCGCCTCGTCATTTCTAAAAATGGCTTCGGGCAAGGCAATAAACGAGGAAAGCAATTTTGATATGGGAGTAAATATCACCTTCGTTGAGAATGAAAACATGTATTCCGTTTCAAAAATTGTACAGTTTAAGAAAGACGGTAACAGTTGGAAAACTAATGAAAAATTGGATATATTACAAACTATTGACAACCGCGATATTCCTGTTTTAGATACTGCAGACAAGGACAAAATCACTAAAAAAATTATTCCGGCCGAGTTAATGAATTACGCATTACTACAAGGTGAATCAATGGAAGAGATGGTAGATTTGTCCTCCCATAACGGTTTATCTTCTACGATTGAAGCTTTGGCAGGCATTAAAAATCTAATTGAAATTTGTGACATGTCAAAATTTCTCTCTAAAAATGCAAACGACTTGTTAAAGAAAAAGAATACCGAATTTACAACCAACAATGATAAAGTTGATGGGTATATCAAAGAACAAGAAATGCTTGAAGATCGTATTGAAAACACAACAAATCAGATTGAAACTTATCGAACAGAGCTGTCCGAAGCAAAAAAAACTAAAGAACGATTAGAGGCATTACAACTTTATGCTGCTAAAAGAGGAGAATATAGAGAAAAACTGAGCAATTTGAATTCGGAAATTAATAGGTTAGAAGAAAAAAAGAATGAGAAAGAAAAAAGTATTACAGCAATGCTATTTTCCGAAAATTCGCCTTGGATATTGATGGGTTTGCAAGAGCAAATTTCATTGTTCGACGAACATAGAATAAACTTATCAAGCGAAATAGCTACTCAAAAGGCGATAAGCAATCCGTATACCAAATTACCCATAAACTCGCCTGATGCAATTTCTTTAAAAAGAATGATAGATACACATTTTTGTGAAGTTTGTGGTCGAGGAGCACCAGAAGATTCGGATGCTTGGAAGCATATGAAAAAGATATATGACCGACCTGTTGAAAATACAAATAGAAATAATTTTTCCACATTTTACAGCGGTATTCAAACCACGGTCGGCTCATTTTCGTTGAGTATCCCTAAAATCACGGATAACTTACAGAAATATAGAGATAAAATTGATGAGTTGGAAGAATCTATTACAAAAAAGAAAGAAGAAAAAGATGTAGCCACACAAGAGTTCTTCAATATTGGCGGGAATGAAGGAGATTCTGATGTTAAGGACCGTCGGAACAAATTTGATTACGACCTTGCTACAAAAACTATTGATAAAAAAGATGAGGATATAAGAAAAGCAGAAAAATCAATAAAAGATTGGAAGGTTCGATTGAAGCAGATAGAAGAAGAAATAGAGGGTATAAACACAAACAGAGAAATTGAAAGTTATCGTAAATTTAAAGAAATTATGGTGAGTGTTGAGTATACTCTCCTTAATTCCAAAGAACGAATTTTTGATGAAATTCTAAAATCATTGGAAATAAACGCCAACAAAAAATACGGGGAACTCACACAAGGCAATTTATCGGCAGGTGGTAAATTAAATTTCTCAAAGCAGGCTGATGGTACTGTTCAAGTTTGTATAAAAAATATCAATGACGGTGAATTGACCGGTCTTGGCACTGGATTTCAGCGGATGAAGCAGTTATCTATCATTATGGCTATCATTTCTTCCAAGATTGGGAATAATCAATTTGATTATCCTTTTATTTCCGATGCACCATTTTCTGAGTTTGGTGACAATTTTATCAATAATTTCTTCAAAATAGCTCCGAATGTATTTACTCAAAGTATCATTTTTATAAAAGAATTATACGACTCTAAATCTGAGGATTTTCTAAATGATCTAGGTAAGAAGATTTTGAGAAAAATGGAAAATGGTGAAATACCAGGTACATTCTATGTAAATGTGATTGAAGAAAAGGCCGACACAACGAATTTAGTTACAAAAAATAAATGTTATAAAGAATAAGTACTATGGATGGACAGTCAATTAGAGACCGAATTGGTCAAAAAAGAGTAAATTACAATAAAAAATATGATGGTTTAATAAGAGCTATTTCAAAAGTAGGGGCTTCTTCTCAAAAAGGTGAATTTTCTTCATTTGGTCCCATTTACGAAACTTTTATGTACGCATTTATTATAGGATATAAATTAGGAGCACCTAAACCATTGGAAAGCGGGGAGAGAGTTGGATTTAATGATTTCGTAGATTTCAAGCCCACTCCAATTAGGGATTTTGTTTTAATGCTGCTACTTAATAAATCAGAAAAATTTGGCATTAAGTGGATTGAATTAGAAAATGCAAGTGAAGACGTAATCAATACCTTTGTGACTGAACTTATTAGACAAATGGAAGGCTATGCAAATACAGGTTTCGAGTATCTACAAAACAAATGGAACAATGAGAATATGAAATTTCGTAATCCTTTTGTTTTTGTGAATTTTATCGAAGAATTGAGTATGTCATAGGATACATACAGAAAAGAATAAACAAGTACCTAAAAAATTATGGAATCACGCAACTACTAAACTGGGTTCTTCCTGCGGGTTGACTGTCATCGGGCAGGATTGTCAGATATTTCTGACTTTTCTTTAACTTTGTTCTGATTTAATCCTAAATTTGGCTTTTCAAATCAATCCGGTAATGGTTCAGCAAAAGAGTGATTATCAACCAAAAACTGCATCAGTAAAAAACAACGGCGGAGGGAAAAGCTCCAAACATACCCGTTGGGAGAAGATTCGCGGAATTTTGGCCATTCTTCTTTTTTTCTTCACGATCTATTTATTCGTTGCTTTTATCTCCTTTCTAATACAGAATGGTGCAGATGTTAGTAATCTGGATGTGTCTATCAAAGAGCTGCTTACCAATCCCAACATCAAAATTGAAAATGCAGGCGGAAAGTGGGGCGCCGTATTGGCCAACTGGTTTATTAACAAGGGTTTTGGTTACGGGTCTTTTATTATCCTCTACCTTTTCACGGTGTTGTCGATGCGATTGGCCAAAATTGGGAAAATCTCCCTTACCAGGAATTTCGGATACGGTATCTTTTTAATTATTTGGATCTCCCTCACTTTGGCCTATTCGTTGGCTGCCTTTTATAAAAATTCACCCATTCTGCCCGGCGGCGCATATGGTTTTCTGATGTCTCAACACATGAACTCAGTAATTGGAAAGCTGGGGACTTTCTTCGTCCTGTTCGGTTCGATGCTGGTCGTTGTTATCATCGCTTTTGAAGATGCCTGGGGAACGATCCTTAAATTGTTAGCCTACCGGAGGCCCCCTAAGAAGAGAGAGCTCGAATTAAGTACCGGCGACTTCGCGGTAGCGTCACAACCAGCTAAAATTTTGGAAAAGGACCGTTCTTTCTCCAAAGTAGCTGATGATGATGAGGTAAAGATCGTTTATGCGGAGGGAGATGAAGATTCCATTGAACTGGAGATGGGAGAAGTCTTTGTGGAGAACGGACCCTATTTATTGCCCGAAAAAGAGGCTGTTGCATCTGCCGGCAATAGAAATAACGAATTGGATTCCCTGGAAGATGATCCCGAAATGGAGGAAGCTGATTATGATCCTACCCTCGATCTTTCCAGGTATATTTTCCCAACCATCGATCTGCTGGAAGAGCGATCTACCGGAAATCCACAGGTGACGGATGATGAATTAAGGGCGAACAAAAACAAGATCCTGCAGACGCTGAAGAATTACAGCATTGAGATAGAGAAAATCCGGGCGACAACAGGTCCAACCGTCACATTGTATGAAATAGTTCCAGCTCCGGGTGTCAGGATCTCTAAAATTAAAAACCTGGAAGATGATATTGCCCTCAGTTTATCCGCCCTGGGCATCCGGATTATCGCCCCGATGCCGGGGAAAGGAACTGTGGGGATCGAGGTGCCGAACAACAAGCCTGAAGTGGTCTCGATGCGGTCGCTGATCGCTTCCAAAGTTTTCCAGGAATCTGATTATGAACTTCCGCTGGCATTGGGCAAGACCATCTCCAACGAAACGTTTGTGGTCGACCTGACGAAAATGCCGCACATTCTGGTTGCCGGTGCAACGGGTCAGGGGAAATCTGTCGGTTTAAATGCCATCATCTCTTCCCTTTTGTACAAGAAACACCCGTCGCAGCTCAAGTTTGTCTTTATCGATCCCAAAAAAGTGGAGTTGAACCTGTACTCTGTCATCGAAAAGCATTTCCTGGCCAGGATGGAAGGAATGGAGGATTCCATTATCACGGATGTGCAGCAGGTTAAAGATACCCTGAACTCGCTGATCATTGAAATGGAGCGCAGATACGATCTGCTGAAGCTCGCCCAGACCAGAAACGTCAAAGAGTACAACGTTAAATTTATCTCCAGGCGGCTCAATCCCAACAAAGGGCACCGTTATCTCCCTTACATCGTGGTGGTGGTAGATGAATTTGCCGATCTGATTATGACAGCCGGAAAAGAGATTGAGCTGCCGATTGCCCGCATCGCCCAGTTGGCGCGTGCGGTGGGCATTCACATGATTATAGCCACCCAGCGTCCATCCATCAACATCATCACAGGGGTTATCAAAGCGAACTTCCCTACCAGGATTGCGTTCAAAGTGGCATCCATGGTCGACTCAAGGACCATCCTGGATACTCCGGGGGCCAACCAGTTGATAGGCAGGGGAGACATGCTCGTCTCCATCGGAAACGTTTTGACCCGGATCCAATGCGCCTTTGTAGATACGCCGGAGGTAGAAGCCATAGCCAACTTCATTGGCAAACAACCCGGTTATCCTACTGTTTTTGCACTCCCGGAATACCGAAGTGATAGCTCGGATACGTCAGATGAAGTTGATTTGAAGAACCGTGATGAACTATTTGACGATGCCGCACGGATTGTGGTTTTAAACCAAACCGGCTCTACTTCGTCTATCCAACGGAAGTTCTCGATAGGTTACAACAGGGCCGGCAGGATCATGGACCAACTGGAAGCGGCCGGAATCGTTGGGGTCAACGCCGGGAGTAAAGCCAGGGAGGTACTCATTCAGGACGAAAATAGTTTGGAACAGATTTTGCGGAAACTTCCCCAGTGATGAATTGAAAATTGAATATTATGAAGTTGAAAATTGCGAATATTTTAGTATTGGTTGTGGCTGCATTCATGATGTCCACCAATTTGATGGCACAACAAGATCCGAAAGCCAAAGAGATCCTGGATAAGCTCTCACAAACGACAAAGAGCTATAAAACCATCCGGATTGAATTCTCTTTTACGCTTGAGAACAAGAAAAATAATGTGGACCAGACCAATGAGGGGGTAGTGACGCTAAAAGGAAAGAGTTACCGGTTGCACATGCCTGTGTTCAGCATGGAAATATTTTGTGACGGGACCACTGTCTGGAGTTACCTGACGGATGCCAAAGAGTGCAATATCTCGGGTGCAGAGGAGGATAAAGATGGCTCTCTCAATCCGGCAAATATTTTTACTATTTATGAAAAGGGATTCAATTTTACTTACATTGGAGAAGAGAATTTAACCGGGAAAACGGTGCAGGTGGTTGATCTGTTCCCGGTCGATAAATCCAAAGAGTTTGTCAAAGTGCGGCTTTACGTAGACAAGGCGAAATCGCAAATTGTCAAAGCCCAGACATTCAACAAAGACGGGAATACTTACATTCTGGTATTAAAGACGATGAAAACCAATGTTGAGTTAAAAGACGACTATTTCAAATTCGACAAAACCAAATATCCCGGAGTTGAGATCAATGACATGCGGTAAAGTAAGTGAATAACGAAGAGTGAACAGTGAAAAATGGAGTGTATTTTTTTCACTGTTCACTTTTCACTCTTCTCTTTCTTCTGGTGCATCATTTGTGCAACAGAAGCAATCTCAATAAAAGAGGTGCCGCCCCCGACCCCAAAGTTGCCCCCAACATAAACTACCGTATCTTTTTCGGCGATGAAGCCTCTGTCAACAAGGTCAAGCAGAGAGGTTTCCACTAATTTGTGCTTGTTCTTTTTTACCACAATTTCACTGGCGAAGACGCCATAGGAGAGCGCCAGTTCCCTTTTTACTTTTCCTGTATGGCATTTGGCATAGACCGGACTTGGGCTTCTGAATGCAGAGATATAACGGGCTATCTTCCCAGTCAGCGTGTCGGTAATGATGGCAGAAACTTTCAGTTCGTTGGCCGACATCACAGCGGCTTCTGCCAAAAAAGCGGAGACTTCCCCCTCTAATCGGGGAACCGGCAAATCATTTCTCTTGTCTTTATTCGATTCGACCTCGATGGCAACCCGGGTCATCAGTCGTACAGCTTCGACAGGATACTGTCCATAAGCAGTTTCACCCGAAAGCATGATGGCGTCGGTGCGGTCGTAGATGGCCGTTGCCACATCGCTTACTTCGGCGCGGGTAGGCCGTGGATTGGTGATCATCGAATGGAGCATTTGCGTAGCTATGATCACCGGCTTTTTTCGTTCCACACATTTTCTGATCAGCTTGCGCTGAATGGCCGGGATCTTCTCGGCAGGAATTTCAATTCCCAGGTCTCCGCGGGCAACCATAATTCCATAAGCATAGTCGAGAATTTCATCAATATTTTTGACGCCGTCGGTATTCTCAATTTTGGCAATAATTTTTATTTTGCTGTTTTCTTCATCCAAAATTTGCTGAACTGCAAGCACGTCTTCTTTGTTCCTCACAAATGAGTGGGCAATAAAATCAAGGTCGTTCGCAGCCGCCCATCTGATAAACTGACGGTCTTTTTCAGTAAGGGAGGGGAGGTCCAATGATAATCCGGGAACATTGATGCTTTTCCTGTTTTTGATGAACCCATCGTTTCCAATTATAGCAATCAGCCGGTCATCGGTTTTCTCCACGATAGTCAGTTCCAACTCTCCGTCGTCAATCAGCACGGAACTTCCTACCGGGATATCGCGTGCAAAATTGGGGTAGTCGACCACGAGCAATCCCTCTCCCGATGGTTCGTCACCCCCTTTGATCGCAATCCGCTCCCCTTTGCTGATTTTAATGGGTTCTACGATATTTTTGGTGCGTATTTCAGGACCTTTGGTATCCACCAGGATCGCCAGACAGTCGCAAACCGATCTCACATTGTTGATGATCTGCATGGCCGACTCAGGGGTCTGGTGGGCCGTGTTGATCCTGACCACATTCATCCCGGCCTCCATGAGGGAGGATAAAAATTCAGCGGAACATTTCTTATCCGATATGGTGGCAACAATTTTGGTATGTTTTGTTCTGTTCATTTTTGGTGTGTAAGAAAAATATTCAGGACTTCGTTCAAAATGCAGGGAAGCCAATACCGTTAAAGCTTAACCGAGGTCTGGTTTTAAAAAGCTCTCTATTCCAAGCCGGTAAGAATCGAGGGAGAATCCCATGATGCTACCTTTGCAGACTGGTCCGATTAAAGATTCGTGCCGAAAAGACTCGCGGGTCAGAATATTGGAGATGTGGACTTCAACTACCGGTGTTGTGACAGCAGAAATAGCATCCCTGATGGCAATGGAGGTGTGAGTATAAGCTCCTGCATTAATTACAATCCCATCGGCCGAGAAACCCACTTTTTGGATAAAGGAGACGATCTCCCCTTCAATATTCGACTGGAAATAATCCAGTTCAATTTGCGGAAAGTGGGGCTTTATTTTTTCGAACCACGCTTCGAATGAAGTGTCGCCGTAAATTCCCTTCTCGCGCTTGCCCAATAAATTGAGGTTTGGTCCGTTGATGATGCTGATCTTCATACTTGTTTGTTTTTTGATGTCAAGATTGCCCTCTGGTTGTTTTGGATGAAAAACTTAACGAAATTCGGAAAAATAATCGAGTGTGTCTAAATAATTGATCTATTTAATTTAATGCATCGGTCTATATGTCCTGTTAACCAGGTGAAATGAATGCGTTCGACTTCCGGTTTGAAATACTTATGTTTATTCGAAAAGGGGTATCTTTGGGCTGGGCATTGTTCCTTTTCTTAATCAGGGAGTTTCAACAATTTCCTCCGGCAAATTCGGACCCCTCAACCAGGTTTGCGCCGGCGTTAACATCCACTTTAACACCGGTCACGAAAAAGATTTAGACCTGATGCCAGGATTATCGGGCCAACCACATCCGGGGTACCGATCCCATTTATCGAATCGTTTGTGGCTTCGGGTGTACTGGAATATCTGGATGCAATGAGTGTCCCTCCCTACCGCAATTACGCCAAGTCGCCCGAAACGGCTATCGAAGATTACAATAAGTTGCGCACATTGATTGATCGCTATGCACCTGCCGGGAAAAAGGGGATGCCCATAATCAGCAGTGAATGGGGCTATTCCTCCGCCACCAAGGGCGTTTCGCAGGAGGTACAGGCTGCCAGCGGCGTCAGGATGCAATTGTCCAATCTGCTTTATGGAATACCGGTTTCCATCTGGTATGACTGGAAAAACGACGGTGATGATCCTGCCGATCATGAATCAAACTTTGGCACTGTCACTTCCAATTTGGAGCCAAAACCAGTGTATGCCGCGATTCAGTTGATGAACAAACAGTTAAAAGGTTTCACATTGGTACGTCGGATTGAACTTAAAAACGGAAACGACTTTGTACTGCTATTCAAAAATAAGGAAAATAAATATAAGATTAGCGCATGGACCGCGGATTCCGCCCATTCTGTCCTGTTAGATAACAATATGCCAAAAATCAAGCGTGTAGCTGCCATAGATGGAAATGGTAATGTTTTGAAATTGAGGGCAGAACGGGGTAGGCTTTCTTTGGATTTGAAAGCGTTGCCACAATATATTTCCATTGGCCTCTTTCCTGACAAATTTGGAAAATAAGTAAGTTGAAATCGCAACCCAACAAATAAAACTGTAAATTGCTGTAAATTAATTAAGTATTTGTTATTTAAACGAGATAAAGTATTGGTTATTGAGCTGTTTTGCAACTGTTACCCAAACAAAATTGACCATTATTTGTTTAAATCAAAAATGAAGGTTATGAACTGGGCAGAAAGCAAAAAAAAGGCTATGAAATTTTTGAGATTGGAAAAATCCCTTTCCCAAAATTCTGTTAGTGCTTATTTGAATGACATAAACAAGTTGATTTCTTTTTTAGAAGAAAACTATCCGACTGTTACGCCAGAAACGGTAAAATTAGCCCTGCTCAGAAAATTTGTCGAATGGATGAATGACAAGGGGGTGAGTCCAAGAACGCAAGCCCGGACGATCTCCGGGATCAAATCGTTCTACAAATTTCTTCTGATTGAGGAGGTTGTAGAGAATGATCCAACTACGCTTTTGGAATCTCCCAAGATTGGGCGAAAGTTGCCGGATGTCCTTACCGACAGAGAGATCAACCTGTTGATCGACTCCATTGATTTGAATAAACCTGAAGGGCTCCGGAACAAAGCCATTCTTGAAACACTTTACAGTTGCGGGCTGAGGGTATCTGAATTAGTCAATCTGCGTCTGTCGAACCTGCATTTCGAACAGGAATTCATTAAAATTGCCGGGAAGGGAGAGAAAGAACGATTGGTCCCCATCAGTAAACGGGCCATCGACGACATTAGAAAATACATAGTAAACTACCGCAGAAAATTAAAAATTGATAAACTGAGCGAAAATATCCTGTTTCTCAACCGCAGGGGACGAAAATTGAGCAGGGTAATGATTTTCACTATTATCAAAAACCTGGCAGAAAAAATAAAGCTTGAAAAAAGCATCAGTCCACATACTTTCAGGCACTCGTTTGCCTCAGCGCTGGTGAAGGGAGGGGCCGATCTTCGGGCTGTTCAGGAAATGTTGGGGCATGAGTCTATCCTTACGACCGAAATCTATACTCACTTGGATAAAGAATTTCTGAAGGAAACGGTTAACAAGTTTCACCCAAGGTCATAATTTTAAAGTATAGATTTGATACCCGGCAATTTACAGAAAGGGCGTTGATTCATTCGACGCCCTTTCTGTTGCTGATGAATATAAAAAACATTAATTCATCGTTAAGTTTTTCCCCGCTTATCGCTGTTCTGGAAGTCAGCGTTTTTTTTTACATAGCTTTGCAATCAAGTTTTTTATAAATAAACTAATCTTCAATAAAGTGGATCAGCAAGCAATCACATTGAATGAGGTGATTCAAAAGAGCAACCCCTCCATTTTTGAATTACTCTCCGAAAGAGGTAAAAATATTTTCTTTCCAAAATTAGGGATCTTAGCACAGTCGGCACAGGCGAAAGGCAAAGATATAAATGCTACCATTGGGGAAGCCGTTGAAGATAACGGGCATCCGATGCACCTGTCTGAATTCAATCAATTGATCAACCTTCCGGATACCGCTGTTTTCCCCTATGCACCCAGTTTTGGAAAACCTGATCTGAGAAATAGCTGGAAATCTTTTATTTATAAGAAAAATCCTTCATTGGGCGAATCGCCGATTAGTTTGCCTATTGCAACCAATGGCATTACGCACGGCATAAGCATATCTGCATACCTTTTTGTAGATGAAGGAGATACAGTAATAATCCCAGATCTATACTGGGAAAATTATTCCCTCATCTTTGAGAATAGCTATTTGGGTAAAATTGATAATTTCCCGCTTTTCCACAAGGGGGGCTTCAATCATGCTGCCATGGCAGCGAAGATGGAGCAATCCACCGGTAAAATCATCCTGTTACTTAATTTCCCGAACAATCCATCCGGCTATACCCCTTTGGAAAGTGAGATCGGGAAAATTGTTGATTTGATAAAAATTCAGGCTGAAAAAGGTAAAAAAGTGGTCGTTTTGATTGACGATGCCTATTTTGGACTGGTTTACGAAAAAAACGTTTTCACAGAATCCATCTTTACCAGATTGGCCACACTCAACGAAAACGTGCTGGCAGTCAAGCTGGATGGTGCAACCAAAGAGGATTATGTGTGGGGCTTCAGGGTCGGGTTCATCACTTTTGGTGTAAAGAATGGCACTCAGGCCGTTTATGAAGCATTGGAAAATAAAACTGCGGGCGCTGTTCGTGGTAACATTTCCAATATCAGTCATCTTTCGCAGTCGCTTTTGCAAAAAGTGTATGCTGCTGAAAATTATGACAAAAGCAAAGAAGAAAAGTTCAAGATCCTGCATTCCAGGTATGAGAAGATCAAACAAGTATTGTTGGATCCAAAATATAGCCGCTATTTTTCAGCCTTGCCCTTTAATTCGGGATATTTTATGTGCATTGAATTGAAGGATGGACTGAAGGCAGAGGAGGTAAGGAAGATCTTGCTGGAAAAATACAGTACGGGTGTTATTGTCTTCGGTAATTTGATAAGGATTGCATTCTCTGCAGTACCGGAAGCGAAGATCGAACAGTTGTTCGAGAACATTCACCTGGCCTGTCAGGACTATTTGGATAAAAAATAATTTCAGGTTAGCTGAAATCGATAGATAGATTAGATTCATTAAATAAATGCAGATTCATGACAAAAAATCAAAAATTAATCCGGTGGGTGAATGAATGGGCTGAACTTTGTCAGCCCGAAAATGTATATTGGTGTGATGGTTCAGAAGAAGAGAACGATCGCCTGATGGCTGAAATGGTGGCTTCAGGGATGGCAGTAAAGCTCGACGACAAGAAACGTCCAAACAGTTATTATTTTCAGTCAGATCCAAGTGATGTTGCACGTGTAGAAAATAGAACTTTTATCTGTTCAGAGAAGCAGGAAGATGCCGGCCCTACCAACAACTGGGCTGCTCCTGCAGAAATGAAGGCCACACTTAAAGGCCTTTTCAAAGGCTCAATGAAAGGTCGTACCATGTACGTTATTCCTTTCAGCATGGGTCCGCTGGGTTCAGATATCGCACATATCGGTATCGAATTGACAGACTCCCCGTATGTAGTTGTCAATATGAAAGTAATGACCCGGATGGGTAAAGCCGTTTTGGACGTACTTGGTGACAACGACTTCGTTCCTTGTATCCACTCAGTTGGTGCGCCACTTCAACCCGGACAAAAAGATGTCAAATGGCCTTGTGCGCCGATTGACCAAAAATATATTACCCACTTCCCCGAAACCAAAGAAATTATTGCATACGGTAGCGGATACGGCGGCAACGCGCTGTTGGGCAAAAAATGTTTTGCACTTCGCATTGCCTCTACTATGGCTAAGGAGCAAGGCTGGCTGGCTGAGCACATGTTGATCATGGGTATTACCAATCCTAAGGGAGTAAAAAAATACATCGCGGCAGCATTTCCAAGCGCTTGCGGTAAAACCAACCTTGCCATGCTGATCCCGACTATTCCGGGCTGGAAAGTTGAGACAGTAGGTGATGACATTGCCTGGATGAAATTTGGCAAAGACGGACAATTGTATGCAATCAATCCGGAAGCCGGTTTCTTTGGCGTTGCTCCCGGAACTTCCATGGATACCAATCCTAATGCCATGCTTTCGGCTAGCGCCGGAACCATCTTTACCAATACCGCGCTAACCCCTGATGGCGACATCTGGTGGGAAGGAATTGGAACGGAGGCCCCAGAAGGAACGATCACCTGGACCAACGAAGTGTACGATAAAGCATCCGGGAAACCGGCGGCACACCCAAATGCACGCTTTACTGCACCTGCATTTCAGTGCCCTAGTATCGACCCTGCATGGGAAGATCCCAAAGGAGTTCCGATTTCGGCCATTCTTTTCGGCGGACGCCGTCCAAGTACCGTACCATTGGTTTACCAAGCCATGAGCTGGAAACACGGTACCTTTATGGGTTCGGTAGTGGGTTCTGAAGTAACTGCTGCAGCTATCGGTCTGAAGGCCGGTGTGCGCAGGGATCCATTCGCTATGCTTCCTTTCTGCGGTTACCACATGGGTGACTATTTTGGCCATTGGTTGACAATCGGCAAGAATGCACCAAAACCGGAAGCATTGCCAAAAATTTTCAACGTAAACTGGTTCCGTAAAGACAAAAATGGCAAATTTTTGTGGCCTGGTTATGGCGATAACATGCGCGTTCTTGCATGGATTTTCGGAAGATGCGAAGGCACTGCTGCTGCCACTGAAACCGCAATCGGATTTGTTCCAACAGTGGATAGCATTGACATCAGTGGACTGAATGTCACCAAAGAAGATATCGCCGAATTGGTCAAGGTGGACAAAGCACTCTGGAAAGACGAACTGGAGCTGATCAAAGAGCAGCAAGCTGAGCTGGATGGCAGATTACCAAAAGAGTTGAAACTTCAGGTAGAAGAACTAGAAGCAAGATTGGGATAATCATCCTACTGATATAGAATGAAAAACGCCTCAGAGATGGGGCGTTTTTTATTTTATGTCATTATACCCACTCTATTTTTCCGGATCCATATCGCCAATTTTTCCGGGTTTTTCGGTTTTGAAATGAACAGGGAAAAAATTATAACTTTAGGTCAAACAAACACAACTACCAATCATGACACAATCAAAATTTGATCGTAGAAAGTTCTTGAACAATTCAGTTGCGATAGGTGCATTTTCATTAGTAGGTGGAAATGCTTTTGGACATGGCTTCAGCGCTCCGCTCTCCGCAGAAAAGGATGTATATCTGGAGCCGAAGAAGAAATTACCTGTTTATGGCAGGTTTGATGTAATTGTTGTAGGTGGCGGGCCTGCCGGTTGGGCAGCAGCGCTTGCAAGTGCAAGAAATGGGGCTAAGACACTTATCATCGAACGGTTCCCGTTCTTTGGCGGTACCGCAACCGCTTCGCTGATGTTAAATATTGTGGGTTACCGGAATCAGGTAAAACCGGATAGCTTGCAAACCAGTAAGGGAATTGCCGAAGAGTTGATCCTCCGGCTGAAAGGAATAAACGGACTTGGAATTTCGACCAGTTATGAGTCTGCTGAACAATATCCAACCACGAAAGGGAAAATGAATTATAGCTATCCGCTCGACGGAGAAAAGACAAAATACATGCTGACAAAAATGCTTTATGATGAAGGAGTGAATATCCTCTTTCATACCATCTTTGTCGATTCTATCATGGAAGGGGATAATATCATTGGTGTTGTTGTTGAAAACAAATCAGGAAGACAGGCCATATTCGGGAAAGTAATTATTGACGCCAGCGGTGATGCCGACGTGGCACACAGGGCAGGAGTCCCTTATTGGCAGGCGGCTATCGGGAAAGACAAATACCTGAAAAACTGCCTGATGTACAAAGTCAGAATAGACCCAAAGAATGCAGACAAACTTAAAGGGGTCATTGCCAACAACGACAAACTATACTGGGGACCGGCTTCTGATACCGATTGTATCAATGCGGATGACCTTACCAAAGGTGAAATTCAGACCAGACTGGAGGTATTTGACCATTTCAAAAAAGCGCAGGAAAACGCCGCACCTCTGCTGGATGATGCGTACATTACCGAAACAGCCTCTATGCTGGGAATCAGGCAAACACGTTTTATTAAGGGACTATATCAAATAAGTAATGAGGATGTGCTTGAAGGGAAGAGATTTGATGATTCGATAGCAATGTCTGCCCAGCCTATTATAAGTTATTACGGATACAGACGTTTCCTGGAGCATACGGGTTATGAAATCCCGTACAGATGTATGTTGCCCCAGAAAGTGGAAGGATTATTAGTGACAGGCAGATGTATGTCTACCGACCAACAAGCGTATGAGTCCTGGAGGGCCATGGCCCCTGTAATGTGTTTGGGAGAAGCGGCCGGAACTTCAGCTGCACTCTGCGTTAAAACAAAGAAATTGCCTAAGGAGGTCGATGTTGAAATGCTTAGGGCACAACTCGTAAGGCAGGGTGCAGAAATAGGCCAGAACAATAAAAAATAACCCCTTGAGGTCTTAGATGATGAGTAGAGCTGTATTATCAATGATTGTATTATCGATCCTATTGTCAGGAAACAAGCGTATTGACAACAATGAACGTCTGTTTTTTAACAGCTCTTTTCGACCAACAGAGGCTTACAAATCATCCAAAATTCCGATCCATTTTAAGGATTCAATCCCTGATGATACGCTGACCCTCTACTTTTCTGATGCCAACTTACCGGTCGCTTTTAGCAGAAATATTTCGACAGCTGTCTGCTACGACAGCCTGTGCCGTCGCGCCAATATTACCCTCTATTGGGAAGTATTCGGGAAATACCTTGGTTACTCAATTCCCCGGGGTGATGAGTTAACCAAAAAAGAACATGTTCCTTTCTCGGATAGCGATTATGCCAGGCTCAACGAAGTTTTGAGCGATTCCTTGTCGGCGCTTAAGTACTTTACCTTGGATAAAATCATCCCTGTAAAACCAATCGCCGGGAAAGCTGACGCCATTTCTGGAGCTACTGTCCCCAATCTCGAACCGTGGATCGTTCCCGCCGCAGCTTATACCTCCTTCACGCTCTGGAAAATTACCTATGGAGCAACCCGTGACAGTATCGTCGTTTATACGAAGAAGAATTTGCTTATTAATAAATTAATATTCAATGCGTTGCGAAATTGGGATCCTTATAACCAGATAAAAGCGCTTCAATGGATTGGCGAAACAAACATTCCACATGATCCATTTATAGAACCTGCACTAAACATCCTTCACAGCGGGAACTTTTATACTTCGAGGCAAGCGCTGAAGTTCTTAAAGAAATGCACCCTGAGTACGGAGTTTCTGCAAATGGAGATGATTAAGTTGTTTGAGAAGGAAGATTTCAGAATTAAGAACGCAGTCATTGAGTATATCAGTTCTGCAAATAAACTAACAAAACCTGTTGCTGTCGAGATGTTTAGGCTCCTTAAAGACGATGATTATTATTTGGTCAACGTAATGCTTACCCTGCTTACGAAAAGGTATCAGCCCGATTATGCGGATCAGCTTTATCTCAGCCGGCTATTGAAAAGCAAAAATAAAAATGTATCGAACCGGGTTTACAGCTATTTGAGCAATATCCCGGATCAATCGCACGATATAGCCAGGCTACTTAACCGCTATCGAAAAAAAATTTTTGACCAAAATTAAATAAACAGTTACTTAAAGTTTCCTTCTGAATGAATAAAAGACAAACTGCTATCGATATTTTTCTGGCTGGTGTTGAGCGTGTCAAGCCTGGCAACCTGATCGACCGGTATGTTTCCATCGTCGGGAATACGTTGCAGATTGAAAACATCCAGTTTGATCTTTCAACCATAAAAAATATTTATGTTGTAGGGGCAGGAAAGGCAAGCGCAGCAATGGCGCAGGCGATTGAATCCATTTTAGGGTACAGGATCTCCGCAGGTCATATCGTGACTAAATATGACCATTCTGTCCCGCTAAAATTTATAACGATTACGGAAGCAGGGCACCCGGTTCCGGATGAAAATGGGATCAACGGAACGGCACAAATTCTTTCAATAGTTAAAAAGGCAGGGAAGGATGATTTGGTCATCTGTCTCATCTCAGGCGGGGGTTCTGCCCTTCTGGCCGATGTTCCCGAAGGGTGTACATTACAGGATTTGAAGACGCTCAATTCCGTTTTATTGAAGACCGGCGCAAATATCAATGAGATGAACTGTATCCGTAAACACCTGTCCAAAGTAAAAGGCGGGCAATTGGCGAAAGCGGCTTCACCCGCAAGGGTTGTAAGTTTAATCCTATCGGATGTTATCGGCGATCCGCTTGATGTAATAGCTTCAGGGCCAACTGCTCCGGATCCGACAACTTTTGCGGATGCTTTAACCATTATCAGAAATTACCATATTGAGAACGATATCCCCGAGCAGATTTTGCAGGTACTTCAGGATGGAGTTGACAACAAACTACCGGAAACGCTAAAAGATACTGACACCCTATTGCAACTGACAAATAACTTGATCATTGGGACAAATCTTTTGGCATTGCAAACGGCAAAAGAGAAAGCGGAAGCATTGGGGTATGATTCCCGGATAATAACAAACAGACTTGATGGGGATGTTGGCGATGTTGCCAATTGTATCATTGATGCTGTCCGTCGCATTGAGAAGGGACAATTCAACCAAAAGTGCTGTTTGCTTTTTGGCGGAGAACCCACTGTGAAAGTGAAGGGAACAGGTCTTGGTGGAAGAAATCAGCATTTGTCCCTGCTTGTCGCCAAATTACTGGAAGATTATCCTGCAGTAACATTTTTATCGGGCGGATCGGATGGATCTGATGGCCCAACAGATGCCGCCGGGGCTGTAGTCGATGCTTTAACATTGAAGAAGGCATCAAATCTCAACCTGGACATAGACAATTACCTCAACAATTGGGATTCCTATCATTTTTTCGAACAGGAAGGAGGACTGATTATTACCGGGCCAACCCAAACAAATGTGATGGATTTGATGGTCGTGCTCATTGATCAATATTAACCCGGATATTCTATGAATTGGAGTCAAGGTTGAAATTTTCTACTCCAACTCAAACCACGGCTTTACAAATTGAGTTTTGTCATCAACCTCCCGGTTGTGTTTGAATTCGTTGGTTTTGTTGTTGTAAGTGTAGTCGTTTTTCCAGGTTTGATGGTTAGCCTGCACCTGCTTAATCGCATCCAGGATAAAATAAAGTTCCTCATTGGTCATGGTTGGATGAAGCGATAGCCTGATCCATCCCGGTTTTTGGGAGAGGTCTCCAAAATTGATGCGTTCTGTGATTTTTTTCGACTGATCGTGCGAAACATGCAGCAGGAAATGGCCGTAAGTACCGGCGCAGGCGCATCCGCCCCGGACCTGTATCCCGAAGTGGTCGTTCAATAGCTTGACGACCAGGTTAAAATGTACATTTTCCAGGTAAAATGAGATGATCCCGAGCCGTTTGTGAACGTTATCAGCCAGGATATGCAATTCGGGGATTTTTGGCATCTCCGCAAAGACAATTGTTACAAGCTCTTCTTCACGGCGTCTCATCCGGTCAACTCCCATTTGTTCTTTCAGTTTGATACAAAGTGCCGTTTTAATCGTCTGAAGAAAGCCGGGCGTCCCGCCGTCTTCCCGGGCTTCAATGTCATCCACATATTTAAATTCGCCCCAGGGATTGGTCCAGTCGACAGTGCCTCCGCCCGGGTTGTCCGGTACCGGACTGTTGTACAAAGCTGAGTTGAAAACCAATACACCGGAACTTCCGGGCCCCCCCAGAAATTTATGCGGGGAGAAAAAAATGGCATCCAGCGCTTCATTTGGATCATTGGGGTGCATATCGATTTTTACATAAGGCGCCGAAGCGGCAAAATCAATAAAACACAGACCTCCATGTTCATGCATGATCCTGGCCATCTTATGGTAAGGAGTAGTAATCCCGGTTACGTTGGAACAGGCTGTAAAAGAACCGATTTTCATTTTGCGTTCTTTGTACTTTACCAATTCCCTTCGAAGCTGGTTCAGATCAACCAGCAAATCTTTGTCGGGCGCTAACTGAACTACATCCGCAATGGTCTCTAACCAGGAGGTGTGGTTGGAGTGGTGCTCCATGTGGGTGATAAAGACGACCGGACGATCTTCTTTGGCGAGATGATCCGGATGGCGAAATTTCGCCATGGACCGGAAGCCCAAAATGCGCTGCAATTTGTTGACAACGGTGGTCATACCCGAACCGGCATTGATAATTACATCGTTCGGGCCTGCATTCACATGTTCTTTAATGAGGTGCTGTGCATAATGATAAGCTTTGGTCATCAGGGTACCGGTCTCGCTGGTTTCCGTATGGGTATTGCCAACAAAAGGGCCAAATTGGTGCGACAGGGAATCTTCAATTGTGCGGTATAGCCGGCCGCTGGCAATCCAGTCGGCATAGATAATCTTCTTTGTACCATACGGGGAGTCAAAGGTTTGATCGATCCCGATAATATTTTCCCTGAATTTTTTGAAATATGCTTCCATTACTGGTGAAATCGAGAAATTAACTTTTTGCTAAAATAACATATTAGATTGAGAAGAGATAGGATAAGAATCAGTTAGAAATAGGGAAAGAAATAAATGGAAATAAATGGAAATAAATGGAAAGAGGGGGATTCCTAAAAGCTAACAGCCAATAGCCCAAAGCTAAAAGCTTACAGGTTCAAAAGATCGCTGGCAAAAAAGTATTATCTTTGAATCATGACAAACAACGATATTTTAAAGAAGCTGAGAGTGGCCCTTCAACTCAGGGACGATGACATCGTTAAGATTCTTTCGCTGGTCGATTTCAAAATTACTGCGACAGAATTGAGTGCCATCTTTCGCAAAGAGGATCATCCCAACTACAAGGAGTGTGGCGATCAGTTGCTGCGAAATTTCTTAAATGGGTTGATTATTCAACTGAGGGGACCGATGGAGAAACCTCAAAAGCCGGCCCCTTCTGCACCGAAGAAGATCGTCATAAACCTGAGGAAGGCAAAAGGATAAAGGCAAAAGGCAAAAGTGAGGACGTTGCGATTCTGATTTTAGCAATATAAATATAACGCTCAACTTTTATACACATATGCCTTTATTTGCCTTTGCTTGCCGCTCTCTCCATTGAAGTGCGAACCTAACGAGCAAAATCATCACCGGCACCTCTACCAGCGGCCCGACAACAGCAGCAAAAGCCTCCCCCGAATTGATCCCGAAAACAGCAATGGCTACCGCGATGGCCAGTTCAAAATTGTTGCTGGCTGCTGTAAAAGAAAGGGTAACCGATTGTTCGTAGCTGGCCCCTGCCTTCTTGCTGAAAAAGAAGGAGCCTGCAAACATCACCAGGAAGTAAATGACCAATGGAATGGCGATTAAGACCACATCCAGCGGTATTTTGACGATGTACTCGCCCTTCAGTGAAAACATGACTACAATGGTGAAAAGCAGTGAAATCAACGTCAACGGACTGATTTTCGGAATGAACTTCGTCTGATACCACACTTCATTTTTTACCCTTACCAGGATAAAGCGGGAGAGGAACCCTGCGATAAACGGGATTCCCAGGTAGATAAAGACACTCTTGGCTATCTGCCCGATGGTGATACTTTCAACGCTGCTGTTGGTAGGCAACCCGAACCATCCCGGCAGGACTGCAATAAACAGGTAGGCATAAACGGAGAAAAGAAGTACTTGAAAGATCGAATTGAAAGCTACAAGTCCGGCAGCATATTGGTTGTCGCCTTTGGCCAGGTCGTTCCAGACGAGCACCATGGCAATGCAGCGTGCCAGGCCGATCAGGATGATCCCATACATGTAGGGAAGGTTGGCATTGTTCTGACCTGGAAACAGCTTAAAAAAGAGGAAGGCTAACGCAAACATCAGGATCGGCCCAACAATCCAGTTTTGTACCAGGGAGAGCCCCAGTATCCGGGTGTTTTTAAACACATCGCCCAGCTCTTCGTATTTCACTTTGGCTAAGGGAGGGTACATCATCACAATCAACCCGATGGCAATCGGGATGTTGGTGCTACCACTCGATAAGCCGTTCCAGAATCCGGCGACTGCCGGACTGGCCCAGCCGATAAAGACACCGATAAACATGGCCAGAAATACCCAGAGGGTGAGGAAGCGGTCTAAGAATTTCAAACGTTTTTGAGCAGGCATGGTACTAATTTGAAAATGTGGAAATGTGGAAATTTGAAAATGAAAGAAGGTGCCTTCCGTTTTTATTTGCTTATTGGTTTTTCGGCATAGACAGTGATGCTGAAGATCCCGGCCCCGGAACCCAGATCAATGACGGTATCCCCCTGTTTGATCTGCGCAAATTCGGTTGGGATTCCGCAACCAAGTCCCAGATCGGCATCCGGATTGTACCCTTCGAGTTGATCATACTTTTCGCTGAAGATGGAATAATCAATAGTCGGGCAGCATCCTGTCGCGCCACAGCAGGAGGTTGCATTTGCCAATTTACTTTGTTTGACTATTTCGCCATACTTTTCCCTGACAACTGATTTTATATCTTCTGCCTTCATGATAATTGAGGTTTTATTTGTTCGGCATACAATTGCCAAAATCTGTTTTTAATTTCATCGCGGACGCGAATAAATTCGCTCCAAACAAATTCAGGACTCCCTGGAGCATGGGAAGGATCATCAAAGCCAATATGCATCCGGTGCTTAACCTTGCCGATAAAGGCAGGACATGCTTCGTTGGCCCCCCCGCAGACGGTGATCACATAATCCCATTCCTCGTTCAGGTATTTTTCGACCGGGTCTGAGGTATGGTGACTGATATCTATACCGGCTTCTTTCATCACTTCAACGGCTTGTGCGTTGAGTTTGCCGGATGCCTGTGTCCCTGCCGAACAGACCGTGAGCCTTGGATCGAAGGATTGTAGAAAGCCGTGTGCCATCTGGCTGCGGCAGCTGTTTCCGGTACAAAGTATTAAGATTTTCATAAAACTGATTTAAAGATGGAAAATGAAGACGGTCCCTGAGCGAAGCCGAAGGGGAAATGGTCAGCACTTGCAGTCGATGTCGCTGCTGCCAATCTCTTTGAAGAAGCTGGTAAATAGTTCTTTGAACCTTGTAAGCTCCGTGCCGCACAAACAATAATTAATCTTCAAGCCGTCAATATCGCCGTGGATCAGTCCCAGTTCGCGCAGCTCCTTCAGGTGCTGTGAGACGGT
>JAMDDG010000437.1 GCA_023488865.1 Bacteroidota bacterium
TTGATGCTTTTAGATAATCCTTTAATTTCCAGTACCTTATTTCCAGTTTCGCGATCCGGCATGAAAATAATCCCAGGATATTTTCTGGTGGATGGTTGTATTTCATCTACATTCAATTTCTCCAGCATCTTTTTGCGGCTGGTGGTTTGTTTGGATTTAGCCACGTTGGCGCTGAACCTGGAGATGAATTCCATCAACTCTTTTCGTTTTTCTTCAGCCTTTTTGTTTTGGGCCTGCTGCTGACGCAACGCCAACTGACTTGACTGGTACCAGAAGCTGTAATTACCGGCAAAGAGCTGAACTTTTCCAAAATCGATATCAACCGTATGAGTACATACCGAATCCAAAAAATGTCGGTCGTGGGATACGATCAGTACCGTATTGTCATAATTGGCCAAATAGTTTTCCAACCACATAACCGTATCCAAATCCAAATCGTTGGTAGGTTCGTCCAACAACAGGTTATCGGGTTTACCGAAAAGCGCTTGTGCCAGCAGCACCCGAACTTTCTCTTTCCCGCTTAGGTCTTTCATCAGCCGGTGATGAAAGTCTTCTTTGATACCCAGTCCGCTTAACAGGGATGCCGCATCGCTTTCCGCATTCCAGCCATCAATTTCTGCAAATCTTTCTTCCAATTCTGCGGCCCTCAATCCGTCTGCTTCAGTAAAATCTGTTTTTGAATAAAGAGTATTTTTTTCGTTGAGAATTTGCCACAGCTCCTCAAAACCCATCATTACAGCATTAAGTACCGTCGACTCTTCGTATCCATAGTGGTCTTGCTTCAGGACCGATAGACGTTCACCTGGACCCAGTGACACTTCTCCTTTAGTTGAAGCAATATCCCCGGCTATAATTTTAAGCAGCGTTGATTTTCCCGCTCCATTGGCCCCAATCACGCCGTAGCAGTTACCTGGCGAAAATTTTAAGCTGACATCCTGAAAGAGTGGTTTCTTGCCAAATTGAATGGAGAGGTTGGAAACTGTGATCATTTTGTATTAATTTTTTCCCTTTAAAACCCGAAAAATTACGGACTGCAAAAGTACACATTTTCCGCGGATAAATATTTAGACGCGTTTGTGCTTTCGTATAAGCGCACGTTTCATAAACTTTCGTAAATTTGCATCTGCATACAATCGACGAAGCGAATATGAATTTCAAAGAACTTGCCCACAAAAGATATTCAGTAAGAAGCTATCAATCAATACCTGTTGAAGAAGAAAAATTGATTGGTGTGATCGAAGCCGCTTTATTGGCGCCCTCGGCTGTTAATTTTCAACCCTGGAAATTTGTTGTCGTTACCGAACCTTCACTTTTATCTCAACTTCACGGATGTTACCACCGCGACTGGTTTAAGTCGGCTCCGGCCTGCATCGTGGCCATCGGCGATCATGACAGGGGCTGGCATCGTCCAACGGATGGCAAGGATTATACCGATATGGATGTTGCCATAGCGATTGATCATTTAATGCTGGCAGCAGCAGAGGTTGGCCTGGGCACCTGTTGGGTCTGTCATTTCAATGCAGAAAAATGTGCAGAAATCTTTAATTTATCCGCTAATTTTGAACCAATTGCCATGATCCCGATAGGGTATCCCTTAACAGGATCCGCACCCGAAAAGAAAAGAAAAACTTTTGATCAACTGGTCCTGTGGAACCATTTCGAGGAATAGGTTAATCCAAATCATCGCCATAGTTCATCCCTTCGGGATTTTTCCCAATGACGCCATGGTCCTTGTACCATTGCCGGATCCGTTTTAGATCAGCTTGCAGATCGTCCGTGAGTTCAATTTTGTCCGTATAACCAATGTGCTTTCGTCCCCAGTCAAAAAAAGCCAGATAGACGGGAATATTAGCTGTACGGGCAATGGTGTGAAACCCCCCTTTCCACCTGGCGACCGGCTTTCTTGTTCCTTCGGGCGCAATAGCCAAATGCATCACCTCCCGTTTATCGAACTCGGCTAAAATCTGCTTAATCAGGCTGGCGCCTTTGGAACGATCGACGGGAATTCCGCCCATGGCACGTACGATATATCCCAAAGGCCAGAAAAAGAACTCTTTTTTAACCATGGTATTGGACTTTCCGCCAACAGAACGGTAATAAATAACAGAGATAATAAAATCCCAGTTGGAGGTATGCGGTACACCCAGGATAATGGCCTTGGGTTCGGGAATGATCCCGCCAATCGGTGTCCATCCGAGCAGGCGCAACAATATTTTGCAAATGAATTGAACCATCGTAAGTAAGAATTTTGAACAAAGTTAATCAAAAATAACTTTTTCGTAACCGGATGGCCTTATTTCAAACCTGTCCATTTCTTGCTACTTTTGCAGCGAAATCAATTGATCTCATGAACATTTATCCGGTAAATTTTGAATCTAAAATAGGTTTTGACAAGATCAGGAAACTACTGGGCAGTCGCTGCCTGAGTGAGCTTGGCAAAGAGCATGTTTCGGCCTGCCAATTTTCTTCTGATCCTGATCTGATTGAAAAACAACTGGATGAGACTATCGAGTTTCAGAAGATCATCCAGGATGAACTGAATTTTCCGACCGGCTACTTTATCGACATGCGGCCTGTTTTGCGAAAATCCAAAATCCAGGGTACTTTTTTGGAAGTATTCGAATTGTTCGATTTGAAGCGGTCGCTCGAGACCCTCCGGTCGATTGTTGCCTTTTTCAAGGAGAAAGAAGAGGAGCAGTTTCCACGCCTCTTTCAAATTATCCGCGATATTCAGATCTTTCCTTTCCTCTACGACCGGATTGACCAGATTATAAGCAAGAATGGTACCATAAAAGACAATGCATCGCCCGAGCTGGTCAAAATCAGGCGGGAAATCCTCTCGCTGCAGTCGGGGGTTTCCAAAATTATGGCCAAGATCCTTAAACATGCCCAGGCAGAAGGGCTCGTTGAGAAAGAGGTAACGGTCTCCGTCCGCGACGGCAGGGCCGTAATTCCCGTATTGTCGAGCAACAAAAGAAAGATGCGGGGGATCATCCATGACGAATCTGCAACAGGACGCACTTCTTACATCGAACCCGAAGAGATTGTCGAAACAAATAACCGTATCCGGGAGCTGGAATCTGCCGAATGGCGTGAAATTGTCAGGGTCCTTACGAAATTTACCGATGAGCTTCGTCCTTATGCCGAAGATTTGGAAACTTCTTACGAAATTTTGGGAATTCTGGACTTTATCAGGGCAAAAGGATTGTGGTCAATTGAGAGCAAATCCGTAAAGCCGCTTTTAGTCCGCTACCCGGATCTTAATTGGCTGGATGCAAGGCATCCTTTGCTGGAGATGAACCTGGCCCGTGAAAAAAGGAAAATAGTGCCCCTTACTATCAAACTGACCAAAGAGGACCGCATCCTATTAATATCCGGACCCAACGCCGGCGGTAAATCCGTTTGCCTGAAGACAGTCGGACTGCTTCAATACAGCATACAGTGTGGTATTCCGGTGCCTCTTCATCTGGACAGTGTGGTCGGTATTTTCGAGAAGATCTTTATCGATATCGGAGATAACCAGTCGCTCGACAACGACCTGAGCACCTACAGCTCCCACCTGAGCGACATGAAGTTTTTTGTCAGGAACTGTAACCCCCAATCACTCGTGCTAATTGACGAGTTTGGTACCGGTACCGAGCCGATGCTGGGAGGCGCCATCGCCGAATCGATCCTGAACCGCATCAATCAGCTTAAAAGTTACGGGGTTATCACCACCCACTACACTAACCTCAAGCATTTCGCCTCTTCCGTCGAAGGGATTGTGAACGGGGCCATGCTTTACGACTCCAACAAGATGGAGCCCCTCTTTCAATTGCAGATCGGGAAACCCGGAAGTTCGTTTGCCTTCGAGATTGCCCGCAAGATCGGGTTGCCCGAGGATATTCTGCAGGAAGCCACCAACAAAATTGGCAAAGACCACATCGATTTCGACAAACACCTGCGCGACATTGTCCGCGACAAGCGTTATTGGGAGACCAAACGGCAAAATATCCGGCAATCTGAGAAGAAGCTGGAAGATCTGACTTCCACTTACGAAGAGAACCTGTCGGAAGTCAAAAAACTACGGAAAGAGATCCTTGATAAAGCGAAAAAGGAGGCGGCAGAAATATTGGCCTCCTCCAACAAGATTGTGGAGCAGACGATCCGCGAGATCAAGGAGGCCTCTGCCGACAAGGAGAAGACCCGCGAGGCAAGGAAGAAGCTGGAAGAGTTCAAAGAGGTTGTTACCGCCACAAAGGATACCGAAGACGGGCAGATTGCCCGGAAAATGGAAAAGATCCGGCAACGGGAGATTCAAAAGAAAGAAAGACCGCAAAAAGAGGAAACCAAAAAATCCGTAGCTGAACTTCCAAAAAAAAGCAAGGAGTTGGAGGTTGGAAGCTGGATCAAATTGAAAGACCAAGAGGCGCCCGGCATCGTGCTCGAAATCAACGGCTCCAACCTGGTTGTTGCCTTCGGGCAGTTGCGGTCGGTAGTGAAGGCAGACAGGGTAGAACTGATCTCCCACAATGAAGTAAAGAAAACCAAAGAGAACTACACCGCCGCCCGGATCAACAGGGAGATCAACGACCGGAAACTGAACTTCAAGCCAAGGATCGACCTGCGCGGCATGCGCGCGGAAGAGGGATTGCAAAAGATGCAGGAGTTTATCGACGAAGCCATCATGGTGGATGCCCACGAACTGCATATCCTGCACGGCAAAGGGAATGGCATCCTGCGGGAACTGATCCGCGCTTACCTCAAGGCGGAGCCTGCCGTTAAAAACTTTCGCGACGAACATGTACAGTTTGGCGGATCGGGGATTACGATTGTGGAGATGTAGGATGACGGGGATGACTGGGAAGACTGGGACGAAGGGGACGAAGGGGAAATGTGAAAATTAATTCAGGTTCAATTTTTCCCGGAAGGGAATAAACAAAAATAAAAAAGAGCCGCTGGAAGGGTGGCTCTTTTTTATTTCATGTTTGCCAATGCAAAATCTATAATGCTGTCGCAATGGCCGTTGCTACTGCTTTGCCTACTACTTCCATGGCGGCATTGGCCGCTCTTTGGGCAGTAGCTTTCGAAATAACTGAAACCGCGTTTAGCTCTGCTTCGGCAACCAGCTTTTCGTCCTGCAATCTTGATTCAAATTTTTCGGGAGTTAAATCGCCCGTGATCCGCAGTTCGGCAAGAAGTTCCAATCGTTCTTTCTTGCGTTGAAGAAAGAGATCGGCGGTGGGTTTAACCTTCTCCCAATTGTCTCCGACAGCCCCTTTCATGGCTGAGGCCATATCGGCTAATACTCCATTGATATCAAAACTCATCTCCTTTGGTTTTAAGTTGATAATTACTGTGGCGGATTACTGACCATTGCTTTGCCTTTTTCGGCTACCTGCATGGCATAAAACAGGTCGCCAAAAGTCTTTCTGTTCAATTTGATAAGACCATCACCCAGTGTATTGTCCTTTTTGTGCTCTTCCTTGTATTTCGTCCATAACTGAAGGGTAATCTCACAAATTCGGGTAGAGTTTTCGTTGAGCGGGCGGACTTTGTTCTTGTTTAACAACGAGTTCAGTTCCACTTCAATATTCACATATTGCCCGGAAAATTTGGCAAATGCGCGCCCTCCCTTTTCGGCGGAGGTAGTGTCTAACATGGATAAGTAAAACTTATCAATGGCTTTGGAGGTGCTCTCAATCTGTTCGGCTATTTTGGCATCATAGCCCGGAAGGAAGGTTACCTTACACGAATTCAACGCCAAAACACTCAAAATAACAACAGATAAGAGCATTCTTTTCGAATAAACATGGATTTGCTGCTTCATGAAATTTGTTTTTAAGGGTTAAACAGATTTGATCGATAGGGGTGATTATTGCATGAATTGGGGATTTTATGGTGACTTGAATTTTTAAATTTTTAACGTTCCGCAGCTACACGCAGGCGGGGATTTTTATCACTGAACTATTTACGTATCAATATTTTAATTTTTCTTCTTTCCTATCCTGCGAGCACCGAAACCCCGCTTGCGGGTAGGTGCTGTTATGCACCGTTTTAATTTGTATATAAAACTTTCTCATAAAAATTATTCCCCCAAAAATCATCAGGTAATTCCAATGGATTATTTTCAGAGACAAATATTTTTTTCCCTTTTACTAAATTATAGACTCTATAAGATTTTACCATATTGCCATCTACGATTTTGTAAGCCAAATGATAAATTATTGTTTTTTTTCTTGTTTCAATTTGAATCGCAAAATTCATATAACCTGTAAGGTAGTTGAAACTTTTATTATCAAAAAGAATTGCTGCATGAGGATTTAAATTTATTCCAGTTTGTTTTATGAAATTATCTTTATAGCAATCAAATTTGATATGAACTTGGTCATCATTTTCCTTAATTATAGGACACTTTTTTATCTCTGTATAATTCTGAATCGTAATATGGGCATTAACAATTGGTAAATCACTATTATTTTCAAATCGAAAATTAAATTCCGAAACTTTTGTGTTATTGATTTGAATATCCAAATCACTAGCACCAATAACATTGTTATTTAATTCCAACGCAGTTTCGGTTAGCTGATGTGATAAATTTGCATTGTCGGCTAATAAAGTCTTTAGCTGGTTACTTAAATCAAGATTATTGTCTCTCAAGCTGTCAATTTTGGAATTTAACGCTTTCTCACTTTTGATATTTTCTTTTTCTTTTTTTGCACTTTCAAAATACTGAACAACAGCTAAAACTCCAGGAAGAAGACTGGCTAATATAATTAATATCAACATTGTTTTTTTCATTTAAATTAAATTTATAAATACTGTCTCAGAAGGTTGTAAATGGTGCATAACTCGTTTATACGCTACAAACATGCGCCTATACTCGGAATTTGGGTGTATTAAGACAGGTTTGTTGCGTGTTTTTAGGAATGATAAACTTACGTAATAATATTTATATATCATTGATATCGAAGAGGAAATCGTGCAAAGTGCATTTGGGTGATGCGGTTTGTAACCGCATTTATATTTATCAGCGATTAAAAATCGCTGCACCCGATGTCTCTATGCCATGTCCCTTTCCAATTTCTCCAATCGGTTACCAGGCCTGCTTTTAACGGATTGTTTAGCGTATATCGTATGGCATAATACAAATGCTTATCATCCCTGATCGTTGTATCGAAGCTTTCTTTCTGCCACAGTGTTCCTTCCCTGTTTTCTAATTTGTTGATCTGGTTGGCAGAAAACCTTTTTACTGATTGTAATATATCCTGCAAATAGACAGGGTTACCTTCCATATCCCTTTCGAACAGTTCAAAAACCCAATGAACATGGTTAGGCATAATGGTAAAGGCTCTGTTTTGGAGCTTTTTCCCTTCCCAAAACAGTAAAGTCTGAATGATAATTTCTGTGTTCTCACGCCTGGATAAATCGATAGCCGGATTTTTGGCAGTATCCAGCAGATCATCGTAGGCTTTGATATATTTCTTTCGTACCAGATAGTACTCTTGTTTAAGTTTCTCGGTTTCTGGTGTGGGTGCCGCGAATTCCGATTCGCGGTATTTATTCATCGGCGAATCGGAATTCGCCGCACCTATCCGTGTTTTAAGAGTATCGAGTTGATGAGTGTACCGAATCAATGCTTTGGGTGAAATTGCATCTTTTAGATTCCAGGTCACAAAATAGGCTTGACCGGTTTGCTGAAAATGGGGCAAAATATGCCGGTAGGCTTCCTTTTTCTGCATCAGCGTTTTTGAATTAACATTGAAAATTACAAAAAAACGCAATGGGTGATGCGGTTTGTAACCGCATTTTATTAATCAGCGATTAAAAATCGCTGCACCCTAAACGAGACGGCCGGCCGGACGTCTCTACGAGCCGTTGGGAAATGTGAGGCATCGTTTGGTTAGGCGATGTCTGGCTTTTGGTTATTTCTTTAAATTCTCCTGCTCCATTATTTTTATGATCCTCTTGAGCCTGTCAATCTCAACGCCACTTAGAATAAGGCTCGACATGATTCCA
>JAMDDG010000050.1 GCA_023488865.1 Bacteroidota bacterium
CCGTGAACAGGAGGTGAGTATGATTTCACGCAACCTGAAAGCCATAGCCAAAGAGATTGACGTTCCGATAGTGGCACTTTCGCAGTTGAACCGCTCTGTTGAATCGCGCGAAGGGAAGAGGCCGCAGTTGTCAGATTTGCGTGAATCAGGGGCCATTGAACAGGATGCCGACATGGTTATGTTTATCCACAGGCCTGAATATTACGGCATCCTCAACGACCAGGACGGGAATTCGCTCAAGGGTATTGCCGAGATCATTGTTGCCAAGCACCGCAACGGGGCTATCGGGGAGTTCCATCTTTCGTTCAAGGCACACCTTGCCCGTTTCAGTGATCTTGAATCGGCCATTGATGAGAGTTCCATCAGCGACCTGCACAATCCGAAAGGAAGGAATATTTATCACTCCAAAATGAATGCCGAAATGTCGGGTGTTGAGAGTGACCGGAGCCAATCTGACTTCGGCAGGCCGGGATCCAGCTTTGCTGATGAAACTCCGTTTTAAGAAGTACAACGAACTGCATCGGCTTATCCTAAAAAACGGTTGGATTATTGTCAGGCAAACAGGAAGCCGCGAAGACAACAAGTTGAAAAAATTGAAAAAGCATTGCACAGCTTAGGCTCCGAACTAATGTCCATCGCACTCTGATTTTAAGGCAATTGAAAGGTGATCCGGTCAATGTAAAGTCATATGCGATTTTAAGCGCCCGCCACTGCTGACTTACCAGTTTTTTTGGGCTATTATATTTCACTTTAGGGAAACTTTTATATCTTTGCACCGTGAACAAAGGTCAGAAACATAGAAAAATTAGGTTTTTCAAGAACTACTTCCAAGACTTCTTTGACAAACAATCAAAAAAAGTAAAAGCTAAAATTGTTTGGACTTTTGACTTGGTTGAGGATTTGCAAAGGGTTCCGGAAACATATCTGAAACACATAGAGAACACGGAAGGACTTTATGAAATTAGAGTTCAACTCGGAAGTGACATTTTTCGCATTTTCTGTTTTTTTGACCACGGACAATTAGTGGTTTTGGCGAACGGTTTTCAAAAGAAAACGCAAAAGACACCGAGAAATGAAATTGAATTTGCACTTAAAATAAAAGCAGAATATGAAAGCGAAAAATAAAAACCTGATGACTCTTGAAGAGTTTAAAGTAAAAAACTACGGCAAACGTGGGACAAAAGAGCGTGACGAACTTGAAGAGGGTTATGAAAACTTCAAAATTGGTGCTTTAATTCACGACACTCGTGTTGAAATGGGTATGACACAGGAACAACTTGCAGAAAAGGTAGGAACTACAAAGTCTTACATTTCTAAAATCGAGAATAACATTAAAGAAGCTCGGATTTCGACACTTCAAAAAATCATTGAACATGGTTTTGGCGGACATTTAGAATTATCAGTAAAAATCTAATGGATGCACATTCATGTCCGCAAAGCCGGAGGTTTTGCAAAGTACTTGAGTTTCTGTTACCGGAATAATTGAAGGACGATATGGGTATTAAATACCGAAAGCTTGCTTCAATATGATGCGGGTGTAATTACGCCTGCCGCACTCGAACGGTTGTCGGGGATCCATCAGAAGCAACTGTGGAATTATTTGCACGGTCGCTCAAAGCCGCGAAGACAACAAGTTGAAAAAATTGAAAAAGCATTGCACAGCTTAGGCAATGAGCTCATGTTGATTGCTCTTTGATCGGAATGCCTTTTAGGAATTAATAAGAAGACGGTGCATTGACAGAAGGCTCAACAATTACCTTATTATCAGGATTGAAAAAATTCACTACATTTGTATAAAATACTTTACTATGCAACTGAAGATTAATATTGGCTATGATGAAGTGTATAATCTGGTTAAACAATTGCCAAAATCTGATATTAAAAAATTGACAATTTCTATTAACAGGGAATTAGTTGATAAATCGAAAAAGGATAAAAAATCGCAACTAACTGATTTAATCTTAAATTCCCCAATGTGGACAGATGAAGAAATGTCAAATTATCTATCAGTAAGAGACTACATTAATAATTCCAGAATGTCATGATCTTACTTGATTCTTCTGTTATAATTGAGATGTTTCGTAAAAAAAAACAAACAACAATGTTTTTTTTATCAATTGTCACAGACGAATGAAGATTTTGCAATTTCTGCAATAACCCATTATGAGATTTTTTGTGGCAGCGATGCAAGTCAGGATCTTTATTGGAAAGATTTTTTAAGGATAATTCCAGTTTTACCTTTTGATACCGGTTCTTCAAAAGAAGCGGTGTTGATCTATAAAGAACTAAAAAGATCAAATAAAATGATAGACTTAGCGGATTTATTGATTGCAGCAACTGCAAAATCGCATAAAATACCTTTGGCAACCATTAATATTAAACACTTCTCCAGGGTTAGAGGATTAAAACTTTTGAAAAATTACTAAAACCACGGATGCATCTAATGGAAAATTGGTACCGGTTTACATTGGCCTGACCTCGACGAAGACCTTTGTTACCGGAATAATTGAAGGACGATATGGGTATTAAATACCGAAAGTTTGCTTCAATATGATGCGGGTGTAATTACGCCTGCCGCACTCGAACGGTTGTCGGGGATCCATCAGAAGCAACTGTGGAATTATTTGCACGGTCGCTCAAAGCTGCGAAGACAACAAGTTGAAAAAATTGAAAAAGCATTGCACAGCTTAGGATCCGAACTAATGTCCATCGCACTTTAATGGATGCCTGATAGTGACGGTTAGTTTTAGGAAATAGCCGGCAGTTATACCCTAATTTTTAGCCCAAACTTTAAACCTCTTGTATTTTTAATTTTTAACTAAAAAGAGAGCCACCCTTTCGGGAAACTCTCTTTATTTTCATACCAACAGGAACCTGTCAGTTATTTACCAGGTGATTACTTTTTGGTATAAGTATGTACACCCGTCTCAATAGATCTACCCTTGTAGTAGACAGTATAATTTCCCACCATTTTACCGGTTGTCGCATTGATAGTACCTGATTCAATAGCTGAATAATTACTCCATGTCGTCAAAGGCATCGAGTAGGTTAATTTAGTAAAATCAAGTGTAAAGGTAGCTGTCCAACCTGAATTCCAGTAGTTGTCAGTTATTACCGATGTTGCATCTCCTTTAACAAATGATACATCATAACTGTAATCCTCAGCCGGCTCATCGCAATTAAAATCACCCACAAAAATAGCTACAGGTTCAAAAATGGTAAAACTCCAAGTCGGACTGTAGGTCATCACACCGTGGGCATCTTTCATGGTAACATGCCAATAATAGGTAGCACCCAGCACTACAGGAACGGTAATGGATAATCCGGTAGCACCTGCTTTGTATAGCGCAGGCTTACTGTTTGTGCCAAAATAAACATCCGCAATCGGCGAAGCACCATCCTTATTTGTAGTGGCCCATTTTAAATCAACGGTCGAACCGGTAATCTTAATGGTAGCTCCATCCAGCGGAGCCGTAACAGTCGGTTCCGTGAAAGCATTGTAAATAGTAAACGTGGTATTGTCTTTTTTACAGCTTTGTAGCGCAAATATGCTACTCAGGACAACCAACATAACTAGAATTATATTTTTTCTTTTCATATTTAATTTTTCTTTATTAATGAATCATTTAATTCGTGTTATCAGGCTCAACCAAAATAGTTTACAAAATTCTAATTTAAGATAAAGCCCAATACCGAAAATCAAATATAATTATAATCGTGTCATTATTTCATATATTTTACGGGCAGCACCTGAATAAAGATAATAATAATTCAACACAAAAACCTTTGTTACAGGATTATAATAATTCACATTTGTACTTATAATAGGAGGAGCAGGAGGAGTTGCTGGATCTCCGGTATAGGTACTGTACATGCCAAAATCTTCAGGAGCAAGATCAGGAGTAGATAGAAGCACTTTATTTACCGTCACACCATCTACAACCATCGTTTGGGCAGTAATCTGAATATCCAAAATATAGGGATAATCACCCATCAGACCTTTGCGAATAGTTTTACAGTCAATTGTTGATGCTGTTTCAGTTTTGTCCACGGTAAATGTACCTAAAGTCGGGTGGATCCTGTATCCTACTACATGGTAATCTCCTGCATAAGGATTTGAAATTGGGAGCGCCAGGAAATAGGTCTTCATGTTTCCCGCAATCGGAATGTCTTTGCCTGAAGCAGTTTTGGCTGATGAGATCGAGATCGCAGCTATGAAATTGTCACAGGCGTTAAGGGTCTCTGCTCCCCAAACTTTTGCCGAAACATATCCATTTCTGGTTCCTGCTTTGATAAGCAAAGTTGGGGTAACCAGTGCCACAGTTGGGAATGCTTTGTAGCTCTTGCCGAACTTTGTATTGTACGCGGTAACAGCAGGCGCATCTACAGCCAGGGTTACAGTGATGTCTTCCGTAGGAAGTGCATCTGTTGCGATGTTAACCAAGAATTGGTAAGTGACCTCCCCGGGAACCGGTTTCAATGCCATTTGTTGAAGAGTGGCAACAGCGACGGTAGCATACATTTTACCGGCAAGATCATCCTTCCAGTATTCTCCCACGTTGTCTTTAAGGCAGGAATTCAAAAGAAAAATGCCTGCAAGAAAGGAGAGGGTCAATGATATTTTATTTTTCATACTTTGTTTTTTTAAAATTGATACATTCGATCGTTAGCGGTTCTGCCAAAAAATCTTGGAAGTAAATGCATTGATAGGACCAACTGCGACAAGATTGTCATTGTTTACAGAAATCTCACGTTGGGGGTAAAGCAACCTAATTGGAGGAGTATCATTCAATTTATTCGGATCCTCCGAGAAGTGGATATTTGACGGAATACCAGATCTTCTATAGTCTGTCCAAATCTCAACAGGTGCGATCCCATCGAGTGAAACCCATTTCTGCTGAAGGATCAGGTTAATTTTATTTGGAGCCAAGTCATAGTTAACCATTGTTTTAGCAGAAGAAAGGAAGGTAGCTGCATCATCTGAAGTTAACCCGTTGTAAATGCAGGATTGGGTCATGGCTGCATTGTACAATGTTTTACCGGAAGCAGTGATAAAGCCTCTTTCAGCCGCTTCAGCCTGGATAAACAGACTCTCAAAATCAGTTAAGAGAGGGGCGGATTTATCAAAAGTACCAATCATATAACCTTCACTGCCACTTTTGTAACCTAAATAAGAGGTTTTGGTTGGAGGAAGCGGAGGATGAACCGATGCATCCTGTCCAAGGTAGTTGCCATCAAATTGAGTAGGATTAGCAGTTGTAGCATTAAAGAAATGGCCCAAACGCGGGTCGTTGGTATCTTTCATAAAATTAATTACATCCATTCCCCCCATGTGATAGGAAACACCGTCAGATTGTTGAGTACCATCTGCTTTGTAATAGGTACCATAAAAGGGATTCATTTTACCCGGAGAGTTCAGGAAACCAGGATTTACCAACCCGCTTTCTCCTGCGCCAAGATAGCCTACAGATGCAGTCGTTGCAACTGCCGCTTTGATGTAAGTATCGCGACCGGTCATACCGGACTGATGAACCAACATTCTCAATTTAAGTGTATTGGCAAATTTAGCCCATTTAGACATATCACCGGCATACATGATGTCGCTGTTGGCCGGAATTTCCGTTGACCCTATTGGTGCAGTCTGAATCAATTTGATTGCTGCATCCAGTTTTTTAACCAGATCTTCATAGATATCCTTTTGCTTGTCATATTTAGGCTTCAGGATACCTGTTTCTGTACTGAAGGCTTCACTGTAGGGAACATCGCCCCAAACATCCACCAGATTCTGCATGATATATGCCTTCAGGATCATTGCGATAGCCAGATAGTTGCTCTCTTTTGGATCAGAAGAGGCTCTTTCAATCTCAGTAAGGTTCTGACCATAGGTGTACATCTCGTTGAAGGCAGCTTGATAACTGGTATTTTGCAAATTGTACTGTGTTAAAGCGGTCGGTTGGGTATATCCTGTACTGATAGACCAGAGTCCGTGCCACAGGTAAACAAATTCAAACCGACGGGGATTGTTCATAGTATAAGCAATGTTGTTAAGTGCCGATGGCAACAACAGCTTGGCCGGAACTTTTGAAGCACTGTTCGGATTGACTTCATTCACCGTAAGAAAATCGGAGCAGGAACTTCCTAAAAGGACCAGAGAAACTAATAGCGTTAAAAATATCTTATTCATCTTAGTATTCATTTAAATTTTAGAAAGTAAGTTTTACACTAAACCCATAAACTCTGGTAGGAGGTG
The DNA here is from genome assembly GCA_023488865.1 of Bacteroidota bacterium. Classification (GTDB taxonomy): domain Bacteria; phylum Bacteroidota; class Bacteroidia; order Bacteroidales; family Prolixibacteraceae; genus CAINVV01. The sequence goes on from JAMDDG010000050.1 coordinate 6,251, forward strand.
TCTGGTCTTCTGTGGTGTAACCGACAGCATTGTTAGTAGGAGCCTGTGTGTTGAATTCAGGATCTGTCCAAACATTGGATTTCGGACGTAACATGATGAGGTTTCTTCCTATAAGGGCAACCTGGGCATCTTGAATAGTATTGCCTCCAAATAGTTTCTTTACAGGAATGTCGTATGAAAGTGCAACCTCTCTTAATTTCCAGAAAGCAGCACTGGTCGTATAGGTCCGCTGTACGTTATGGTAGTCGGAGTTAACCCAGAAATTACGGCTGGCATCCCTGATCAAAACACTGGTATTGGGAGTATAAACACCCGGAGAGGTTTGAATCACAGAATTTGGGATCACGAATGGCTGACGACCGTTTTGAGCAGAGTGCTCGGATACACCCGTGAAGTCGAGTGCATTACCTACTGCATTCACAATTACGTTTCCACCCCGGTATTCAGCGGTAGCTGAAAGACGGAACCCTTTGTAGTTCAAATCGGTAGAAATACCTAAGATGTGATTTGGGTTACCGTGACCAACCTGCTGAAGGGCAGGGTCTTTGACCGGTTGACCTGTATTTGGGTCAACAATAATTTGACCGGTAGGTGTTCTTTTTACATCGGATACTTTGATCGCAGGGAATTGTTGACCTACTTTCACATAAGAAGCATCTGCAATCTGGATTTCATCCAATCCCGGGAAAATTGAGACAACTTTTGATTCTAAATAGGAATAGTTGACAGAAGCATTCCAGGTAACCTGTCCTAAGTTTAGCAGCGGTGTGAATTTCAAATCCACTTCAAGGCCTTTGTTGTCAAGTTCACCTGCATTAATCAAAGCGCTGTAATAACCTGTTGATGCGGATATCTGTGCAGGAATAGTTTGATCAAGGGTCTTTGTTTGGTAAACGTTGGTTTCAAGGTGAATCTTGTTTTTTAGGAAGCTCATTTCAACACCAAGTTCAGTCTCATTGGTCTTTTCAGGTTTGATCAGCGGATTGCTGAGCGTAGTGCTAAGGCTGAAGCCAGCTGTACTCCCGTATGGGAAACCACCTGCAGGATAATATTGTGGTAAAGTTCCGTACCAGTCGCCAAGCGAAATTTGTCCGGTTTGAGACCAGCCCCCGCGTACTTTCAGGAAGGAAAGAACATTGTTGCCGATAATAGACGGGAACATCTGAGACAGAATGAGGCTTGCGTCAGCAGCCGGGTAGAAAAACGAACGATTGGCTTTGGTTAATCTTGAGTCCCAGTCATTACGACCAGAGAAGTGGATGAAAGCATAGTCTTTGTATCCTACGGTGAAATCCGCGAATACCCCAATTGAATTGCGTTTCTGAGTAGATTGTGAAACGGCTGCCTCCCCGATACGGTTACTGATGTTGTATAAACCAGGAACTACTAATCCGCCGTTAGCAGCGTCATAGCTTGATTCGTAATAATTAGAGTAAATTGAATTGCCCACAACTGCTTTCAAACTTACAAGACCAATCTTATGATCAACAGTAGCTGTAAAGTCGTTGGTCAGGATAATGCTGTTACGCATTTGATCGCTTGAGTTTCCGGCATAAGGAGAACCGACCCCCATGTGTCCCTGGCTCCATGGATCAGATTTGGAATAACTGCTATAAATAGAGTCTGTCTATAAACATCAAATTGTTGATAACTAATTACATATAGCCTTTTTTGTTGTTTGTGTTTTTATTAGATTTAAGAAAAAAACACTATGAGACTATTTGAAAGTTTTAAGATAAAGTTT
>JAMDDG010000428.1:0-6238 GCA_023488865.1 Bacteroidota bacterium
GGGTTAAATACAGTTTGTTGTGTATTTTGCATGTTAATGCCAATGCTTGACCTGAAAGTGAAATCCTTCAGGAAATTGATATCCAGGTATGCATTTCCAACTGCCCCGACCGTATTGGTATTATTATTGGTATAATAGATTTTGGCAACAACATTCCCGTTTGACCCTACTTCAACATCATTAAAATTACCATTTTCGTCATAAACCGGAATTGTTGGTTTAACACGGTATAACCAGCCGAAAACATTGTCGTTATTTAAGTTCTCCTTACTGGATGAAATAAAGGAAATATTATGACCGACTTTAATCTTATCCGTAAGGTTATACTCATTGTTTAAGCGAATAGTGTACCTGTTATAGGCACTTTTATCAACAATACCCGGATTTCCATAATAACCAACACTTACGTAATAACGGGAATTCTTTGTTTTTTGATTAAACATAAGTTGATAATCCCGCATTGAACTTTGGTGGGTAACTTCTTTAAACCACTGGGTCCCTTTTCCTAAAGCTTCAGGATTTGGATAAACAGGTGGTTTACCCTGTCCAATATTACCTTCATTAATAAGTTGTCCGTATTCTGCTGCTGTAACCAAATCAAACGGCTGAGGGGACTGAATGCCTTCATAGAAATTTAGTTGGAATGTTGGTTTTCTACTGGAACCTTTTTTTGTTGAGATGAGAATAACCCCGTTTGCACCACGCGATCCATAAATTGCAGTTGCAGAAGCATCTTTTAAAACTTCAATGGATTCAATGTCATTATTATTTAAGAAATTGACATCGTCCAGCATCATACCGTCAACTACATATAAAGGGTCACTGTTGCCGGTTGTCCCAACGCCCCTGATTTTCACTATCGGGGAAGTTCCCGGTTCTCCGGAAGATACTACACGTACCCCGGAAGCTGATCCCTGGAGGGCCATCATTGGGTTTGCTGCCGACTGGACTGTGAGGGCATTGCCCTTAATGGATGCAACAGAGCCAGTCAAATCGGATTTCTTAACTGTTCCGTAACCAATTACAACAACGTCTTCAATGCCAACAGTTTCATCTTCAAGCTTAACATTAATAGTTGTTTTGCCTCCAACTTTTACTTCCTGACTTTTCATTCCTATAAAAGAAAACTGCAAAGAGGCATTTACCGGAATATTGGATAGTGAATAATTTCCATTGGCATCGGTGATCATTCCAATTGTGGTGCCTTTCACAACAACTGAAACTCCGGGTATGGAGCCTCCGGATGAGTCGGTCACTTTTCCTGTAATGGATTTTTTTTGAGGTTGTTGTTCTCCATTCTGATTGGTCGCTTCCTTTTCCTTTAGAATGATCTGCCTGTCACGTATCTCATAAGAGATGTTGGTTTGATCGCATAAGCTTTTTAAAACATCCTCGAATTTGGCATCAGTGAAATCAGCACTAACCTTTTGCGAGAAATCGAAGATCTGATCTTTATACAAGAAAATGTAATCGGTTTTTTCTTCAATGGTTTGCAATACCTCACGAATATTAGTATTGTCGAAACGGACCGTTAATCGGACCTGTGAGAAACTGTTGCCAAAAGTAACACAAACAATAAACAGAAGAATAGCAGTTAGTTTCATCTTTCTGAATTGTAATTTCATCTCATCCCCATAAGGGAACCAGACTTCTCGTTTTTTTTTCATAAATTTGAATCGTTAAATGAACCGTTAATAAAAAATTTAACACTTAGAACCGGTTAGTGCTGGAACACTTTCCGGTTCTTTTATTTTAGTATTTCATACAAGTCATTCCCTTTATTAATAATATTTACCGAAGCCGTGTGGGCAATACGGTCAACAACTTCATTTTTATCTTCCTTTAATTCCAGTTTTCCTGAAATCTTTAATAATCCCAACAAGGGATCATTAAATTGAAAATGTATATTGTAAAACCGTTCCATTTTTTTTAGAATCCTGCTCAGGTCAACGGATTCGAACTTCATTATTCCTTGTGTCCAAAGTGTATAATCATCAACATCAACCGATTTAACCTTGATTTGACTGGTTTGCCTGTCGAATGAAGCCAGTTGCCCGGGGATGAGTTCGGTAGCCTGAGTGAAGAGTCCTGGGTTATTTTGACTGATACTAACCTTTCCTTCAGTCAGCACGGTTTCAATCCGGCTATCAGCAGGATAAGCCGAAACATTAAACCGGGTTCCCAAATCTTCAATTCGTAAATCGTTTACCTGAACCACGAAGGGGTGTTTTGAATCGTGTTTTACTTCAAAGTAGGCTTCGCCCAATAATAGAACTTCGCGTGATCCACCTTTGAAATGGTCAGGATAAGCCAGGCGGCTTCCGGCATTAAGAACTACTTTAGTCCCATCCGGCAATAATATTTCTGAAGTTTTACCATAAGGAATAATCAGCTGATTAAGAGCTATCCCGGTTTTTGAATCTGATCCTGTTGGCTTTAAGGTATCTTTATTGATAACCAATTCCCCGTTTTTTTGGTATTTGATTATAGAACGCTTGTCGTCAAGAATAACATTTTCACCATTCGAACGAATCAATTGTGCCTGATTATCAGAAATCTGCTCCTCCAAATTAAATGCATAAAATGCCGGATTGATTGTCGATGGCCGGTAAAAAAGCAACGCACCGATAGAAAAGAAAATTAAAGCAACAGCTGCATACTTTAATAAACCGATAAAAATCCGGGTGGTTTTTTTTGATTTTTGCTTTTCCTCAATTTGTTTTAATACTCTTGAGAATAATAGAATCTTATCTTCTTCGGAAAGTGATTTGGCAACAGTTCGGAATTGCAGGATAATCTTCCTGGCCATCTGGATATTTTTTGCCTCTTCCGTATGTTCTGTATGAAATTGTTTCCAAAACAAATCAAGTTCAGTGGTAGGCTCAAAAACCCAGCTTATAAAAAAAATATCCTCAAGGTATTTTCTTAAGTTGTCCATTCGTTTAGTTGGAATTATACCCTAAAAGGCAACTCACTGCTTAAACGTGGACAGATTTTTTCGCTTTTTTTCAAAAAAACAAAATAAGATTGTAATCGACTTATTATCAAGCAATTTTCTTACAGTCTTTAACGCCCTGTATACCTGTTTTCGAACCGACTCAATGGTTATTCCAAGTATCATCGCAATCTCCGGATAATCCATGGCCTCATTGAACCGCAAATAAACAGCCTCTTTCTGTTTTTCAGGCAACTGGTTTAAAGCATCAACCACTTTTCTTCTGATTTCTTCATCCTGCTCCTTTTCGATCAACTGGTATTCGACACTAAATTCCAGGTCTGTCATTTTTCCCTCGGTCAGATCACCACCTTCAAACCGTCTATTGGTTTTCAGTTTCTTAATCAGGTTCCGTTTTAAGGCCAGAAGCAAGTAATATTTCAGAATCTCAGGAGATGTATTGTTTTTCTCCCTTTTCAGGTAAAGATCGATAAAAACTTCCTGAATGGCATCTTTGATGGTATCTTCATCGTTGCAAAGTTTGAGGCCGAAATGAAAAAGCCGGTCGATGTGCAGGTTGTAAAAAATGGCAAAAGCTTCTTTGTCGCCATCCTTAAACCTCAACCAGACCAAGCGCAAAAATTCTTTATTTTCACAAACCTCTTTCAGTGTCGTATGTTTTTTGTAGATCAGTTTTCATCAAAATCAATGTGAAAATACGATAAAAATGATAGTTCCCAAAAAACTAGTGTTGTGTTAATTTAAAATTTACGGATAAAGTCTTTTAAGTTTGATACGTGTCTTTGTTTCTTAGAAAAAGCATCTTGTGTTTTGAAATTATCCATGAACGCAGTATTGTCAACTATAACAAAGACCGGCCTCCAGTCTAAACCAAGCGCAAGGGGCGCTTCATTAAAATGATCGTCGCCCGGTTTAAGAATTGACCTTATCTTTCTGCCAAGGTAGAAAACCAGTCTTTTAAAATGGTAAAACTTTTTATCTTTGCCCGACAGCAAATCGTACTTATGCAACGCTTCAGGATTTTTTTTCTTGTGTATTTGTGCTTTTCAAGCTACAAACTGCTTGCCAAAGCACCCGTGTTTACAGAGAAAGATTATTTAAACCACCCTCCCCGGATTATTCGGACTTGTTGCGCATTCGGCGCTAACCTAAAAGTCTCCATTATTCCGGTGTACAGGTACACCATGCTAACCAGCATTGAACTATTGGGGCCCCATAAGTACCTTGGGGGATATGGCGAAAATAATGGAATTCTCTATACCAGAAGGGGCGGGTTCATTGACATCGGACATTTGCGCGACTTAATCGACTGGACTGCCTATCTGTACAATCTGGAAAAGAAAAGTCAGGAAAAAGGTGAAGTTTTCATCAACCTGGGATTTGAAGCCGGGGAAAAATCCCTTGATATTCGGATTCCCTCCTCAGAAAATGAGGAGAACCTGATAACCCTTGCCGGAAGAATTGCCTACGATATTTCGATCTGGCATGAAATAACCTCCTGGTTCGGGGCCAGTGACGTACCACTCGTTTCAGAAAAATTCTCCAGTTTCTCCATTGAAGATGCTTATTCAAACCTGCTTGGGATAAACATAGCTACAGAAGCCATAAAAAGCGAACTTCCTTATGATCAGGCAGTAACTGAAGCCATCAAAAAGACGCTAATTGATTTGGAGGCTGTTTCCTCCAAAGAAGAGAGTTATCAGGCAATGGATGCCGTCAGGGAAATCTGGTGGACCCGTAAAAAACATCTTCCCAACAACAAAGTAATGCTCCGGAGAGAGGTTGGCGCCTATTCTCCCCTAACACCCTGGCTCGTCCCCGGCTGGGAAAGTAAAAACAGCCTTCCTCTTAAACTTACTGTTCCGGAGACGACACCCGATGGCATTCCCCTGTCTGAATTCTACAGTTTTACAGTTCATTTGAGCCATAAGCTTCCTGTTAAGAAAATCTTTGCCGACAGTTCCAAACATTTGGTTACACAACTTGATTTTCAACATATTATTGCTTATATCGCATCCGGGATGCTCAAAAAAAACATACTCATTAAAATGTAGCGATGTTTGAAAAAAGAACTAAGACAAACACCAATAATATTTCGCTGGGAAATAGCAAATTAGCAAATCATCTCTCCAAATATTCCATTACCCTCGGATCCCAATCACCAAGAAGAAAAGAACTTTTTGCAGGATTGAACCTACCCTTTTCGGTTAAAGTATTAGAGATTGAAGAGGTTTATCCGGCCAAAATGAGCCCTTTAGCCATTCCGGAATATTTGGCGGCACTAAAAGCAATCCCTTTTAAAAATGATTTTCAATCAGACAGTTTACTTATTACCGCAGATACCATCGTTTTAATTGAGAATGAAGTATTGGGAAAACCTTTAGATTACGAACATGCTTATAAGATGTTGAAACAGCTTTCCGGAAAAAAACATGTAGTTATTACCGGGGTTTGTATCACTTCCAGCGATAAACAAATCACCTTTTCCGATCGTACGGATGTTTATTTCAAATCCTTATCGGATGATGAGATTGACTACTATCTGACACATTACCAACCTTACGACAAGGCTGGTTCTTATGGCGTGCAGGAATGGATCGGCTATGTGGCCATAGAGAAAATTGAAGGTTCCTATTTTAATGTGATGGGACTTCCCATTCAAAGATTGTACGAAGAGTTGCTTAAATTCTAAAATAGCTGAAATGCCCCAATAATTGAAAATGGACAATTGACAATTGATAATTTTGAAAATTTAGAAATCGCTGATTAAGAGAATTATCTATCACCAAAATACGACCTTGATTACGAATTATTTTAACTGAAAATGAAAAAAATATTTATCTCCCTGTTTCTCTGTTTGGTTTTAACGTCAGCTTTTGCCGTTGAAGGAATGTGGATCCCCACCCTGTTGAAAAAATATAACATCGAAGAGATGCAAAAAATGGGGTTCAAACTATCGGCAGATGATATTTATAACGTGAACCATGCCAGTATGAAAGATGCTGTGGTACTATTTGGGTCCGGATGTACCGGCGAACTGATTTCAGGGGATGGTTTGCTGATTACCAACCACCACTGCGGTTTTGGCCAGATTCAAAAGCACAGCACCCTTTCGCACGACTATCTAACCGACGGATTTTGGGCCAAAAACAGGTCGGAAGAGCTGGTAAATCCCGGTTTAACAGTACAATTTTTAGTCAAAATGGAAGAGGTAACCGCGTTGGTCACGAAAGGGGTAAAAGCGGATATGCCGGATGACACGATCAAAAAACTGATAGCCAC
>JAMDDG010000428.1:6341-7960 GCA_023488865.1 Bacteroidota bacterium
GTATTCAAAGATGTCAGGTTAGTTGGAGCTCCACCTGTATCGATTGGAAAATTTGGCGGAGATACGGACAACTGGGTATGGCCCCGTCACACCGGCGATTTTTCCCTCTTTAGGGTTTATGCTGATAAAAACAACCAACCGGCCACCTATTCTCCTGACAATGTGCCTTATCATCCCAAAAAATTCTTTTCCATCAATCTAAAAGGGATCAAGGAAGGCGACTTTACCATGGTTTTCGGGTTCCCCGGTACAACACAGGAATATATTCCCTCCCAGGCGGTGCAACTTTTGATTGAAAAGAGCAATCCCAACAAAGTGGATGTCCGTAACGCCAAATTGACGATCATGGAAAAACAGATGGCGGCTGATCCAAAAGTAAGGATCCAGTACGCATCCAAATATGCAGGCGTATCCAATGCCTGGAAAAAATGGCAGGGTGAAACAAAAGGATTGGTCCGGTTACATGCCATCGAGGTAAAACAAAAAGAGGAAAAAACATTTTCCCAATGGGTTAACCAGGATGCAGGAAGAATGAAGAAATATGGCCCTATCCTTGGGGATTTCGCCAAATTGTATGGTGAGCTATCAGATTATCAGCAAGTTTACGATCTCTACAACGAAGCAATTCTCCGGGGTTCGGATGTCTTCGGACTAATTGCCCGTTTCGATCAACTGGGACAGTCTGTCAGCGACACGGCAAAATTCAAGAAGCAGAAGATTGCTTTAACTCAATATCTTCCAGGCTACCTAAAGGATTACGACAGGGCAACGGAAAGGCTGATCTTACCGGCGTTGCTTAAAATCTACTTTCAACGGGTTGATCCCAAATACCTACCGGGAAAGTTGAACTCCCTAAAATCCGACTTGCTGAATGGTTCCTATGTTCAAAAAGCCTTCGACAAATCAATTTTCTCCGATAGTTTAAAAATCAAATCATTACTGGCAAATTCTGGGGCAAAAACACCCAGAAAAATGCAAAAAGATAAGCTATTTGGACTTTATACCTCTCTATCGGACCATTACTTAAAAAATATTGAACCTGCATACCAGAAATTAAGCCAGGAGATACTTAAAACGCAAAAATTGTACATGGCTGCAATCATGGAGATGAGACAAGGGCAGCGGATAATGGCCGATGCCAACCTGACGCTCAGGGTAACCTACGGAAAAGTAGAAGGTTATGAGCCCATGGATGGCGTTTATTATCAGTACTTTACAACATTGAAAGGGGTAATGGAGAAACAAGATCCCAACAATTCAGATTTCGTCGTTCCGGGAAAATTGAAATCACTCTACCAAACCAAAGATTACGGCTCTTACGCCAACTCAACAGGCGAGGTTCCCATCGCTTTTTGCGCCTCCAACCACACAACCGGGGGAAATTCCGGCAGTCCCGTAATCAACGCCAACGGCGAGTTGATCGGCGTTAATTTCGACCGTTGCTGGGAAGGCACCATGAGCGATGTGCTTTTCGATCCCGATCGTTGCCGAAACATTGCCCTCGATATCCGGTATGCCCTGTTCGTGATCGATAAATTTGCCGGTGCGGGCTATTTGCTGAAGGAGATGAATTTGATCAAATAGAAAGAATTTCGGATTTTTTTATTATTCCAATCAAT
>JAMDDG010000453.1 GCA_023488865.1 Bacteroidota bacterium
TCGCTGTACAAGTTTTTATTGAGGGAAGGCTTGATGAAAAAGAATCCGACCTTGCTGGTGATGGTACCAAAAACAGGTAAAAAGCTTCCTCAATTTGTTCAGGAGAAAGAGATGGACCGGTTATTGGATGCTTCTTTTTTTGCGAATGATTTCACCGGATTGCGGGACAGGGCAGTTGTATCACTTTTCTACGGAGCCGGGATAAGGCTTTCTGAACTAAAAGGGATCAAAATGACGGACCTTCACGTGAGAGAACAGGTAGTAAAAGTTCTCGGGAAAAGAAATAAAGAGCGGCTAATTCCTATCCCTTCAGAAGTAAGTGGGGATCTTACCAATTATATCACGGTCAGAAATGAGCTTTTCGGTGATGCAAACAATTACCTTTTTATCACAGAAAAAGGGGAACAGGTATACGACAAACTCCTTTACCGGATCGCAAGAAAATACCTGGGTATGGTTACCACGATGGAAAAGCGCAGTCCGCACGTTCTAAGGCACAGCTATGCAACCCATCTTTTGAACCGCGGGGCCGACCTGAATGCCATCAAAGAATTATTGGGACATGCAAGCCTGGCGGCGACCCAGGTTTACACCCATACGTCTTTTGAAAAACTTAAGAAAATATATAACCAGGCTCATCCAAGAGCGTAAAATCATAGAATATACAACCAAGCTCATTTAAGAGCGTAAAAATAGAGGAGGAACGATTATGGACGTAAAAGTACAAACGGTTCATTTTAAAGCCGACCAGAAACTGATCGACTTTTGCGAAAAACGATTGAACAAGCTGGATCAATTTTTTGACAGCGTCATTGGGGCTGAAGTAATGCTGAAGCTCGAAAAAGACGAAGAGCATGAAAACAAAGTGAGTGAAATCAAACTTTCTGTTCCTGCCAACGATCCTTTGTTTGCCAAGAAGCAGGCGAAAACATTTGAAGAAGCGATTGATCTGGCCGTAGAAGCATTAAAAAAACAGATGGAAAAATACAAAACCAAAACCATTAACAAATAATTTTAAAAAAAGTCAGGCGATTTGATTTTAAGAAAAAAAAATAGATTAAATTTGCAAACCATTTTTGAAGCGTAAAAACAGGGAAAATGGTTTGCTCTTTGGAATTGATGATGTTCTTGTCGCAACGGCAGAATCCCGTTAGGGGAGATACCAAAGCGGCCAACTGGGGCAGACTGTAAATCTGCTGGCGTATGCCTTCGTAGGTTCGAATCCTGCTCTCCCCACCATGCGCGAGACATTTCTCGGGAGTAAAGTTTAGGCAAAATATGCGGGAGTAGCTCAGTTGATAGAGCATTAGCCTTCCAAGCTGAGGGTCGCGGGTTTGAGTCCCGTCTCCCGCTCAGGTTTGCTTTAAGGTCTTTAGTGAGGGACTACTAAGGGTGGAAGGGTTGTGAGTGAAACACTCGCAGCCTATTGGTTTAAGAAGAAAAGATGAAACGACCGGGTGTAAATCTTTCTATAAGGAGCGGAGAATGCTTGTAGGGAGTTCCATCAGGCCATCGATGAACAAGATTATTGACAGATGAATTGAATATTATATAATTAAAAATTAAAATTATTTATTATGGCAAAAGCACATTATGACAGGTCGAAACCCCATGTAAACATTGGGACAATCGGCCACGTTGACCACGGAAAAACCACTCTTACTGCAGCTATCACCATGGTATTGGCAAAGAAAGGTCTTTCTGAAATTAAAACATTTGATTCAATTGACAACGCTCCTGAAGAAAAAGAACGTGGTATTACGATCAATACTGCCCACGTTGAGTACTCTACCGAGAATCGTCACTATGCTCACGTTGACTGCCCCGGACACGCTGACTACGTAAAGAACATGGTAACCGGTGCTGCCCAGATGGACGGCGCTATTATCGTTGTTGCTGCTACCGACGGTCCTATGCCTCAGACCCGTGAGCACATTTTGCTTGCACGTCAGGTAAACGTTCCCCGTTTGGTCGTTTTCATGAACAAGGTTGACATGGTTGATGATCCTGAAATCCTCGACCTGGTTGAGATGGAAATCCGTGATCTTCTTTCTTTCTACGAATTTGATGGTGAAAATACTCCTGTCATTCGGGGTTCAGCTTTGGGTGCGTTGAATGGAGAACCACAATGGGAAGAAAAAGTAATGGATCTGATGAATGCAGTTGATACCTGGATCCCAATTCCTCCACGCGACGTTGACAAACCATTCCTGATGCCGGTTGAGGACGTGTTCTCAATCACGGGTCGTGGTACTGTTGCTACCGGTCGTATCGAAATGGGAAAAATCCATACCGGCGACGAAATCGAACTGATCGGCCTCGGAGCTGAAAACCGCAAAACGGTTTGTACCGGAGTTGAGATGTTCCGCAAGATTCTGGATGATGGACAAGCTGGTGACAACGTAGGTTTGTTGCTTCGCGGTGTAGACAAAAAAGAGATCAAACGTGGTATGATCCTGGCCAAAACCGGATCCATCACCCCTCATACTACTTTCAAAGCAGAGGTTTATATCCTGAAGAAAGAAGAAGGTGGCCGTCACACTCCATTCCACAACAAATACCGTCCTCAGTTTTACATCCGTACATTGGATATAACTGGTGAGATTAACCTTCCTGAAGGAACAGAAATGATCCTTCCCGGTGACAACGTTACCATTACGGTTGAATTGATCTATCCAGTTGCCTTGAACTTAGGTCTTCGTTTCGCTATCCGCGAAGGTGGCCGTACCGTTGGTGCAGGTCAGGTTACTGAGATTTTAAAGTAAGCCGAAGGAATATATTTCATATTAAAAGTCCCGGACAAAAGTCCGGGACTTTTACAACGGATAGCTTGTCGGAAGCAGAGGTAAGTTCGACTCTTCCTATCCGTCTAAGATAAAAAACAAATTATTTCCGATGAAAATCTCAAATTATTTCACTGAATCCTACACCGAGCTTGTTCAGAAGGTCTCATGGCCGACCTGGAGCGAGTTACGTGGTAGTGCTATTGTTGTATTAGTTGCTTCCCTTATAATCGCACTGTTGATCTTCGGAATTGACGTCACTTTCAGGGGCGCCATGAAGGTAGTTTACAGTTTTTTCTATTAATTATTCCTGGAGAGATCCCAAATGAGCGAAAGTCAACACAAATGGTATGTTCTTAGGGCCATCGGAGGTAAAGAGAAGAAGGTAAAAGAATATATCGAGAATGAGATAGCTAATGGCGGTCTGCAGGAAACTGTTTCTCAGGTCTTAATTCCTACCGAAAAAGTATTTCAGATCCGTAATGGTAAGAAAGTTGCCAAAGAGCGCAATTTTTTTCCCGGATACGTATTGATTGAAGCTACTTTGGCAGGAGAAACTCCACACAAGCTCAGAAACATTCCCAATGTAATCGGTTTTCTTGGAGACACCAAGGGCGGCGATCCTGTCCCCATGCGTCTCGCTGAAGTCAACCGGATATTGGGTAAGGTCGACGAGCTTCAGGAAAACGGCGAAGATTTCGACGTTCCATTTTTTGTTGGAGAGACCGTAAAAGTGACCGACGGACCATTTAACGGTTTCAACGGGACCATTGAGGAAATCAATGCGGAACGTAAAAAACTGAAAGTAATGGTCAAGATTTTCGGTCGTAAAACCCCCTTGGAGCTTAGCTTTATGCAAGTGGAAAAGGAGTAAAGTAAATTTTTTATAAAACGTTATGGCTAAAGAAATTGCTGGATTTATCAAGTTACAGATCAAGGGTGGTGCAGCAAATCCTTCACCTCCTGTAGGTCCTGCATTGGGATCTAAGGGCGTGAACATCATGCAGTTCTGTAAAGCATTCAACGCCAGGACCCAAGATCAGGCCGGTAAAGTTTTGCCGGTTGTCATCACGGTTTTCGCCGATAAGTCGTTCGACTTTGTAGTGAAAACGCCGCCGGTGGCCATTCAATTACTCGATGCGACGAAGATCAAATCAGGATCTGCCGAGCCTCATGTAAAGAAAGTTGGATCGGTTACTTGGGATCAGGTAAGAGAGATTGCAGAGATTAAGATGCCAGACCTTAATTGCTTTTCGGTTGAAGCAGGTATGCGCATGGTAGCAGGTACTGCAAGAAGTATGGGGATAACCGTAACAGGTCAATCACCTTTTAATAACTAATAAAAGTTAAGGTTAAATGGCAAAAGTTACCAAGAATAAGAAAGCTGCATTGGAGAAACTCGAAGCCGGGAAATTCTATGACCTTCGGGATGCTGCCAACTTAGTAAAGGACATTACCTTTACAAAGTTTGACGCTTCCGTCGACATTGATGTCCGGTTAGGAGTAGACCCTCGAAAAGCTAATCAGATGGTTCGTGGTGTAGTAACTTTGCCCCATGGAACAGGGAAAGAAGTACGTGTTTTGGCTTTGGTAACTCCCGACAAGGAGGCTGAAGCAACAGAAGCAGGTGCTGATTTTGTAGGTCTTGACGAATACATCGATAAAATCAAAGGTGGTTGGACCGATGTGGATGTCATTATCACAATGCCCCCTGTAATGGGAAAAGTAGGTGCGCTGGGTCGTATTTTAGGTCCAAGAGGCTTGATGCCCAACCCCAAAAGCGGAACCGTTACCATGGAAGTCGGAAAAGCCATCAAAGAAGTCAAGATGGGTAAAATCGATTTTAAGGTAGACAAATTCGGTATCGTTCACACTTCCGTCGGAAAAGTTTCTTTCGATCCTATCAAGATTGTAGAAAATGCCAAGGAATTTGTTCACACGATTCAGAAATTAAAACCCTCAGCTGCCAAAGGTACTTACATCAAAAGTATTTACCTCTCCAGCACGATGAGCCCCGGCATTCAGGTAGAGCCTAAATCCTGCCTGGAAAGTTAAAAAGTTGCAATGAAAAGATCAGATAAATTAGAGGTTATTGAACAATTGACCAATGAGATCAATTCATACAACCATTTTTACATTGCCGATATCTCGGGCTTGAACGCAGAGGTTACTAGTGATCTGAGAAGATTGTGTAACAAACGCGAAGTAAAACTGGTTGTAGTAAAGAATACGCTCCTCCGTATAGCTTTAGAGAATTCCAACAAGAATTCAGCTGAACTTTACGATGTACTTAAAGACAATACATCCGTGTTGTTCTCCAATACCGGTAATGTTCCCGCCAAACTTATCAAAGAGTTTAGCAAAAAGAACAAAAAACCGGTTTTTAAAGCTGCATTTGTTGAAGAGTGCGCTTATATAGGGGAAAATCAATTAGATGCATTGATTGATATCAAATCAAAAGAAGAACTTATCGGTGGCATTATAACCTTGTTGCAATCGCCAATGAAGAATGTTGTATCTGCACTTCAATCTGGAGGGCAAACTATTTCAGGCGTGCTAAAAACATTGGAGCAACGTACCGCATAAGAAAAATTATAAGTAAGAAAAAACAATCCATTAATATTTAAAATCTCAAGTAGTATGGCAGATCTTAAAAAGCTTGCAGAAGAATTGGTTAACCTGACTGTCAAAGAAGTTAACGAACTTGCAGGTATCCTCAAATCAGAATACGGTATTGAACCAGCAGCAGCAGCTGTTGCAGTGGCAGCAGCCCCGGCAGCAGCCGAAGCCGCAGAAGCGGTCGAAAAGAGCGAATTTGATGTAATCCTCAAATTCGGCGGCCAATCCAAACTTGCTGTTGTAAAATTGGTCAAAGACCTTGCAGGTATTGGTTTGAAAGAAGCAAAAGATTTGGTCGACGCCGCACCAAAACCGATCAAAGAAAAAGTTTCAAAAGAAGAAGCAGAATCACTGAAAGCTCAGCTTGAAGAAGCCGGCGCTGATGTTGAAATCAGATAGGAATTGACCTGTCCTGGTAGGTTATAGCGGTTTAGGATCCTCCCAAGGGATTCTAAACCTTTTTATGTTTTTATTTTGGTTCCTAAATTTGGTAGCGAATGCCCTCAATGAATATACAACAAAGGATTAGTTTTGCGTCCACCAGAAGCAAATTTGAATACCCCGATTTCCTGGAGGTTCAGATTCAATCTTTCAAAGAATTTTTCCAGTTGGGAACCTCTCCGGAAGACCGCAAGATGGAAGGTCTTTTCAAGGTTTTTCAGGAAAATTTCCCCATATCCGATACCAGAAATAATTTTGTTTTAGAGTTTATCGACTATCAGGTCGATCCTCCGAGATACAGCATCGAAGAGTGTATCGAACGCGGACTAACTTTCAGTGTCCCGTTAAAAGCCAAGCTTAAATTGTTCTGTACCGATCCTGAACACGAGGATTTTGATACCGTGGTTCAGGATGTTTACCTGGGGACCGTTCCCTACATGACCCAAACCGGATCTTTTGTGATCAATGGTGCCGAAAGGGTCGTCGTATCCCAGCTACACCGTTCTCCGGGAGTATTTTTCGGCCAGAGCGTACATGCCAATGGCACAAAGCTTTATTCAGCCCGGGTAATCCCGTTCAAGGGATCCTGGATCGAATTTGCCACAGACATCAACAACGTGATGTATGCTTACATCGACCGTAAGAAGAAGTTACCTGTAACGACCCTTTTACGTGCGATCGGCTACGAAAGCGATAAAGATATCCTGGAAATTTTTGATCTTGCCGACGAGATCAAAATTTCGAAAGCAGCCCTGAAAAAGGTTGTCGGACGAAAATTGGCCGCCCGTGTTTTGAAAACCTGGGTGGAAGATTTCGTGGATGAAGATACCGGCGAGGTGGTCTCCATCGAAAGAAACGAGGTGATCGTCGACCGCGAGGTAGTCATCACCAACGAACATGTGGATGAGATACTTGAATCAGGCGCTAAAACTATCCTCTTGCACAAAGAGGATGCCGTTAACGGCGACTATGCGATCATCTACAATACTTTACAAAAAGACCAGTGTAACTCCGAAAAGGAGGCTGTGCTTTATATCTACCGCCAGCTTAGAAATTCCGAACCGCCGGATGAAGCTACCGCGAGGGATGTTATCGACAAACTGTTCTTCTCCGAAGTCCGTTACGATTTAGGTGAAGTAGGCCGTTACAGGATCAACAAGAAATTGGGCCTTAACATCGAAATGACTACCCGCGTGTTGACCAACCACGATATCATCGAAATCATCAAGTACCTTATCAAACTGGTGAATTCAAAGACTGACGTTGATGATATTGACCACTTGTCCAACAGACGCGTAAGAACAGTTGGTGAACAGATGTTTACCCAGTTCGCCGTTGGTTTGGCAAGGATGGCACGTACCATTCGTGAAAGAATGAACGTCCGCGACAACGAGGTATTTACCCCGATCGATCTGATTAATTCAAAGACACTGTCTTCTGTTATCAATTCCTTCTTCGGTACCAATGCCTTGTCCCAATTCATGGACCAGACCAATCCGCTGGCAGAAATGACGCACAAACGCCGTATGTCTGCATTGGGTCCCGGTGGTCTTTCCCGCGAAAGAGCAGGATTTGAGGTGCGTGACGTTCACTATACCCACTATGGTCGTCTCTGTCCGATTGAGACCCCTGAAGGTCCGAACATTGGTTTGATCTCTTCACTCTGCGTATTTGCCAAAATCAACAACCTTGGTTTTATCGCCACTCCTTACCGCAAATCTGATAACGGGAAAGTCAATCTGAACAATGATGATGTAACTTATTATACTGCTGAAGAGGAAGAGGGTAAAATTATTGCCCAGGCCAATGCGTTGATTGACGAAGAGGGCCATTTTATCAATCCAAAGGTGAAAGCCCGTTTGGATGCAGACTATCCGCTGGCTAACCGCGAAGATGCCGATCTGATGGATGTTGGTCCAAACCAGATCGCTTCGATTGCTGCCTCCCTGATTACATTCCTCGAGCATGATGATGCCAACCGTGCCTTGATGGGTTCAAACATGATGCGCCAGGCGGTTCCGCTGATGCGCCCTGAGTCGCCCATCGTAGGAACAGGTTTGGAACGGAACATCGCCAAAGATGCCCGTATCAACATTGTGGCAGAAGGACCGGG
>JAMDDG010000222.1:0-4011 GCA_023488865.1 Bacteroidota bacterium
TATTGGTTACCTCCGCCGGAGGGGCAAAAGATCTTCTCCCGTATGGCAAAGTGGTCGAGTTTTCCGGATTTGTGCTCAACAATTCGGGATTGACGATTACTTTGTATAATTCTGAAAAACTACGGAACGATCAGTTGGTCTATGCACCTTCCCTGCATAAAAAAGGGTTTGAAGCTGGAGGTTACTCGCTTGAAAGAATCGATCCAAAAAGATTGTGTGGTCAGCGAAACAATTGGGCCACCACCCTTTCAGCTGCAGGAGGGACGCCGGGAAGTGAAAATTCTGTTTATGCTTCCAATCCCGATTTGACACCGCCGCAAATTCTCAGTACCCATTTTGCCGACCACTCCAGGTTGCTTATCCAGCTTTCTGAAAGTATTCTGTTCCCCTTGGATATGACTGATGTAGTTAAAAACATCCCGGTAGGAGTGGTGATCGACTCTGTCAGGATGGACCAAACCCTGTTTTTGATGCAAATTTATTTTCGACCGGCATCGATCCAAAATGGGGAGAGCTATGCAGTAACCTTTCGGGGAGTGACAGACGAGTGCGGTAATGTGATGCAGGACCAGGAAGTAAAATTTGGTTATTACAAACCGGTAAAATCAGATCTTCTGATCAGCGAAGTGTTGTTCAATCCTTATCCGGAAGGCGCTGATTTTGTGGAAATTTACAACAATAGCGGACACGAGGTCGATCTTTCCGGGCTCTATTTGGCCACCCGCGATGAAACTAAATCACTTAAACAGATTTCCCTGCTTTCTGCCGAGCAGCGCTATTTACCTGTGGGCTGTTATCTGGCTTTGACAAAATCCAGGGAAGGGATCCTGCGGTTTTATCGATTGGCGTGCGATGCTTGTCTGCTTCAAATGGAGAAATTTCCGACGTTGACCGATCAGTCCGGTTGTGTTGTACTGTTGAATGACGAGCTGGAAACCATCGACGAAATGACTTATCGTGACGGGATGCATCATCCACTAATTACTGATACAGAGGGAATTTCTCTCGAAAGGATCAGTTTCGCAGTAGATGCTTCCCGGGAGGAGAACTGGCACTCGGCTGCCAAAAGTATCGGATTTGCTACACCGGGGTATAAAAATTCGACAGAAAAGGCGGCCGGTCCGACAGCTGAAATGGTGAAAGTCGATCCGTTGGTTTTTTCACCGAACGGGGATGGCATCAACGATCAGCTAAATATTTACCTGAATACCGGTGAACCTGGATGGATTTTAAATATAACGATTCTGAATTGTGCCGGCAGAATGGTCAGAATATTAGCCAACAACTTCACGTTAGGAAGTTCAGATCAACTGTTTTGGGATGGATTAGATGGTGATTTTCAAAAAGTTCAGCCTGGAATTTATATTTTGGCGATCTCGCTTTTCGAGCGAACCGGAAAACATCAATCGATGAGCGTTGCCTGTGTCCTGACAGATCGGATATAAATTTTTTTTAAATTTGGAACGAAAACAAAAACAAAATTTAAAGGAGAGATATGGAGCGCAGAAAATTTATCACTTCAAGTATTGGGGCAGGCATTGCTACAGGTGCTGCGATAACTTTTGGAGGCATTGACAACCTTATGGCTGGAAATGCTGAATTGCCCTACGATATTGTTGCTGTTCGCGGTGGCGAACCGGATGTAATGTTTGACAAGGGAATTGAAGCGCTGGGAGGTATGTCCCAGTTCGTCAAACCTGGTCAGAAAGTGGTAATCAAACCCAATATTGGATGGGACCGGGTACCGGAACGTGGCGCAGATACCAATCCAATTCTTGTTAAACGTGTTGTGGAACAGTGTCTTAAGGCAGGAGCCAAAGAAGTATTTGTTTTCGATCACACCTGTCACGAATGGACAAAATGTTACAAGAACTCCGGGATTGAGGCAGCGGTAACAGCTGCAGGTGGGAAAATGGTCCCAGGCGACAGCGAAAAATATTACAAGCAGGTGAACGTGGTAGGCGGTGTCAAACTCAAGGATATGAAAGTGCACGAATTGCTGTTGAGCAGTGATGTTTTCATCAATGTTCCCATTCTCAAGCACCACAGTTCCTCCAAAATCTCCATTTCCATGAAGAACATGATGGGATGTGTTTGGGACCGTGGTTTCTGGCATAAAAATGACCTGCATCAATGTATGGCTGATTTCCTGCATTTCAAGAAACCTACATTGAATGTGGTGGATGCTTATTATGTTTTGAAACAAAACGGACCGATGGGGGTTTCACTTGATGATGTGGTCAACATGAAGAGTTTGATCATCTCCAAAGATATTGTAGCCGCCGATGCAGCTGCAACCAAATTCTTCGGAAAGGATCCTGCAGAGATCAATCACATTAAGTTGGCTTATGAAGCAGGAATGGGAGAGATGGATCTTACAAAGCTGAACATTAAACGTATCAATTTGTAATGAATTTTCTCTTCCTGAAAAGATTAAGGGTGGTTCTCTCCATCTTTTTTCTGATTTTGCTGGTTTTGCTTTTCATCGATTTCAGAAAAAGCTTTTCCAAAGAGTTTTACCAATGGGCTGTCTCCTTGCAGTTCGTTCCCTCCCTGTTAAAAACCATAACAGTATCAGGCGTAGTTGCTTTCGGGTTTATTTTGGTACTTCTGCTGACCCTCCTTTTTGGAAGGGTTTATTGTTCGGTACTCTGCCCGTTGGGGATATTTCAGGATTTTGTCTCCTGGCTATCGCGAAAAACCCAAAAGAAGAAAAAATACAAATATCATCCGGCTTGGACTCTTGTACGTTATTCGCTTTTAGCGGTTGTGGCCCTCCCACTGCTTTTCGGAAGTATTACCTTGGTTACGCTGCTGGATCCTTATAGCCTTTTTGGGCGGATCGCTACTACTTTGTTTAAGCCGGTTGCAGTGGCTGTTAACAATGTTTTTGCTGCCGGATTTGTCAAAGCGGACATCTACAACTGGTTATACCGTTACGATTTGGTGATGGTACAACCTGCTATTCTGGTTATCACCACTCTTTTCATGGCGGGGATCATACTGGCGGCTTTTTACCGTGGCCGGTTGTATTGCAACACGGTGTGTCCGGTTGGGACGTTTCTGGGTTTCCTTTCCAAATTTTCTATTTTTAAAATCGTCTTAGATAAGAACAACTGTACCAAATGCGGCCGTTGTGCCCGTGTCTGCAAAGCCGAATGCATTGAAGTAAAGACGCAGAAAATTGATTATAGCCGGTGTGTCGCCTGTTACAACTGCCTGACTGTTTGCAACGACCATGCCATGGCCTACAAGCCGGTGAGAAGAAAAACTTTTGAGATGCCGGTACGTGTTATACCCAAAGAAGAAGCCAAGCCCAAAAGAGCTGTTTCCGATCCTTCCAAACGTAATTTCCTGATAACAAGCGTTGTTGGTGTGGCTGCCCTTTATGGTTTCAAGGCGGCAGATTCAATTTCCACAGAGAAAAAACCCAAACTGATCGTGCCGAAACCCAAGGGTCAGAGCACCATACCGGAGAAAAAAACATCCCCGGTTTCACCTCCCGGATCGCGGTCGATCGAAAGGTTTAACAAGATTTGTACAGGATGCTCCTTGTGCGTATCTGCCTGTCCGACCAAAGTTTTGCAGCCTGCTTTTCTTGAATACGGACTGATCGGGGTCATGCAGCCTCATATGACTTACCGAAAGGGATTATGCGAATTCGACTGTACCCTTTGCAGTGAGGTTTGCCCTACCGGTGCGATCGTTCCAATTACCATGGAAGCGAAACACCTGTTGCAGATCGGACAAGTTCATTTTGAAAAGAAAAATTGCATCGTCGAAACCGAGAAAACCGATTGCGGCGCCTGCTCCGAACACTGTCCGACCAAGGCGGTACACATGGTACCTTACGGAAACCTGTTTATCCCCGAAGTAGACCAAAAAATCTGTGTAGGATGCGGCGCCTGTGAATATGCCTGTCCTACAACCCCTTTCAAGGCTATTTTTGTAGATGGAAATCCAAAGCATCTGTTAGCGGAAAAACCCAAAACCGAAAAAGCCAAGAGTGCG
>JAMDDG010000222.1:4228-7935 GCA_023488865.1 Bacteroidota bacterium
TTTATCCGATTACGGATCTTCTTGCCCTTATCATCCGTTCTTTTCCCTGAAGGTCATTCCTGGTAAGGATTTCGTTGAAGTCCGATTCTTTCAGTAGTTTTGAAGTCTGTTCCCCCTGTTTTTCGTTGATTTCGAAGTACAAACTACCGTGAAGTTGGAGATGAACTGTAGCGAACTGAGCGATGGTCCGGTAAAAAACCAGCGGATCGTTGTCGGGGACAAAAAGGGCCAGATGAGGTTCAAAATCGACTACATTTTTTTCCATTAAAGTTGCCTCATCCCTCAGTACATAAGGAGGATTGCTGACAATCACATCCCATTTTGAGGATTCAGGAATTGCGGCGGTATCGAAGATATCCTGCTGCGAAAACTGAACTTTGGAGCCATTTCTTCCAGCGTTGTACCGGGCTAACTTTAGTGCGTCTTCGGATATATCCCAACCATCAATCTGCTCAATTTTGGAATTTTTATCAATGGAAATCGGGATACAGCCGCTTCCGGTACCAATATCCAGCAAGCTTTTGCAATGATCCTTTTCTTCCGAGAGGATCCACCCGACCAGCTCTTCCGTCTCGGTCCTGGGAATCAGTACGCCGGGCGCTACCGAGAATTTCAGTCCGAAGAAATCTGTCTCACCGAGAATGTACTGGATGGGTTCATGTTGTAGAAGACGGTTTACGATCTCCCCGATTTGCATTATCTTTGGTTCCGGAAGGGGATCGGTTTGGTGCAGATGAATTTGCAGCCGGCTGAAACCGGTTACATGCTCCAGGATCAGCTGTGCCAGGCTCTCCGTTTCATTTGGAGAATAAAGGGAAGAGAGTTTCTCCCGGATTAATTTTTTTGTTGTTAACATGGTGAATGGTACAAATATAGGGAAAAACGCCGTTTTTGCTCTAATCCCTGCCGAAGAAAAATTCATGGGGAGGGCTATTGAACTGGCGAAACTGGGCATGGGGAATGTTGCGCCCAATCCGATGGTGGGTTGTGTGATCGTTCATGAAGGAAAGATTGTTGGAGAAGGATACCACCATAAATATGGCGAAGCACATGCCGAGGTAAACGCCGTCCGGTCGGTAAAGAACAGGGATTTATTCTGTCAGTCAACGATGTACGTAACCCTGGAACCCTGTTCCCATTTTGGGAAAACGCCTCCTTGTGCCGATCTTATCGCAGATTTGAAAATTCCCAGGGTGGTAATTGGCAGCGTCGATCCCAACGAAAAAGTGTCGGGAAGAGGGATTGAACGATTGAAGAGTGCCGGATGTGAAGTAATTGTGGGTGTTCTGGAAGAGGAGTGCAACCGGATGAACCGCCGTTTTTTGACTTTTCATCAAAAGAGAAGGCCTTACATCATTCTTAAATGGGCGCAGACGGAAGATGGCTTTATCGACCGGTCGCGGGAGGAACCGGATTTTGGTCAGCCTACCTGGATCACCAACGATCTTTCCAGGATTGCCGTACACAAGATGCGATCGGACGAGGCAGCGATCCTAGTTGGGACCAAAACTGCATTAAAAGACAATCCATCCCTCACGGTCCGTGAGTGGAGCGGAAACCATCCTTTAAGGCTGGTGCTCGATCGCAGGGGGATTCTGCCTGCAACCTGCGCTTTGCTTGATCAATCGACTGAGACCCTCGTTTTTACGGAACGAGAGATGGAAAGCAAGCCGAATCTGGAGTATATCCTTATCAATTTTAATCAGGGGACGCTGCACGGTATCAACGAGGTTTTATTCAGGAGAGGGATCCAGTCTTTGCTTGTTGAGGGAGGAAAATCCTTGTTGGAAAGCTACTTACGCGAAGGCTTATGGGATGAAGCAAGGATCTACATTGGCAATAAAAGATTTGGCTCCGGTGTCCGCGCGCCCGAAACAGACTGGGTGCTGAACCGAGAAGAGAAGTTAGATGATAGTTTGATGAGGGTCTATTACAGGAATGAGGGAAAAGTTTGAATTGTTTGGAAAGTTTATAATGTTGAATTTGAAGAAATTAATAATTACACTAATCTAATCTAAATAAATCATCCATTTTTATTTCTGATTGTATTTGTCCTGAGTATTCGTTTCGCTTGACGCCATAGGTTGTAACCATTGTCAAATGCACCGTTTTACGTGTTTTTGTTTCCCGGATGAATGTCTCTTTTTTATTGCGCAGGTTTTCATCCTGTTTTTTGTCAATGACAAATTCAGTATTGGCATATTTCATTTCACAGAGGTTGATGACGTTGTCATTTCGATCTATCAGCAAATCCACCTGTGCTCCGGGATCTGACTTCTGACTCCTCCACGAAGCCGTATGGGTAAGTACTCCTGATATCCCCAGTTTATTTTTCAACTGTTTTACATGTGCCATACAAACTTGCTCGAAGGCATAACCACTCCAGGCTCGGTGTTTGGAGTTATCGATTAGATTCGACCAGGCATGCTCGTCGTCAAACTTGTTGTTGCGAATAAAATTCAGATAAAAGAGGGTGTAGAAATCAACCAATTGATACATCTGGTATTTGTTTTTTTTGTCAAAGGCATTGTACTTGCGGATGAAACCACACAGTTCCAACTCTTCAAGCGTTTTTGACAGGCCTCCTCCGTCTGATAGTTTAGTTGCTGCTATGACCTCATCCCTTGTCATTCCCTTTGTCTTCCCGGCCAAAGACTCAACTACCTTTTTATGATTATTAGAGTGTTTGAACAACGAAGCATAAAGACTTGAGAATTCTTCCCGCAATACCCCGTTTTTAGAAAAACACAGTGCATCTATATTTTGAGCAAGGCTTTTCCCTTTATCCATAAGGCTCAGGTAATAAGGGATACCGCCCAATATCATGTAGCTCTCCACTATTTGGTATCGGCTCATCACTATATTGTTCGCTTTAAAAAGCTCCTCGCATTCACCCAGTGTGAATGGTTCGATCAACATTCGTCTTGTGATCCTGTTGTGTAACCCTCCGTGGTTTTTAATCAGCTTGTTTATCATCCACGAAGTAGCAGAACCGCAAACAATCAATAAAATATCTGATTTGGATGATGCCCATCCATTCCAGAAATGTTCCAGGGCACTAATAAATCCGGAACGATGCGTGTCCATCCAGGGAAGCTCATCCAGAAAAATAATTTTTTTCCCTTTTTTGGGAGAATGTTCTAACAGGTGGGTCAATTGCCCAAAAGCGTCAAACCAGGTATTTACCAGTGGGTATGGTATTCCCCCGGACTTTTGGATAGCTGCATTAAAGTTGCGCAACTGCATTTCCAATCCTGCATTCGCCAGACCGGTGAGATAGAATGCAAACTTGTCGTTCAAAGATTCTTTTATCAGGAATGTTTTTCCAACCCTTCTACGGCCATACACTGCCACAAATTCAGGTTTGTCCGATTCAACATACTCTTTAAGAGTTCTTTGTTCTGCGATTCTTCCTGTTAATTTCATGACTAACGGTTTTATTTCTCGCTGTAAATATATAAATTATATGGATTCAGCGAATAATATTTATTTATTTCTCGCTAAAAATAGTTATTTAATATAGATTCAGCGAATAATAATTATTTATTGGTAGCTGAAAGTGATGATGTAAAGAAAGATTCCGCAGGTAATGCAATTGTCGTTTTTTGTTTTGGGAGTCTGTTAAATCTTCCCTTTAACCGTTTACCACTTCGGCAAGCTCAGGGACCGGTGCTCAGTTTCAGCGTTTCAAGGTAGCATTCGCCCCC
>JAMDDG010000280.1 GCA_023488865.1 Bacteroidota bacterium
CGCCCGGGACAACAGGCGCATTGCTGAGCACTGTTACGGTGAAGGCAGGGGTTACCTTTCCAGCCTCCCCCCGGATTACAAGCGGCAACGTGATTGAACGCCTGATCGGCCACATCACGGTCGATGGCGGCACGCTGCAGGACAATCTGTTTTTGCACATCGACGGCCAGATCCACATCGACAACAGCGTTAGCGGTTTCATGCGCAATAATCGCTTCATCCGCACCAAGGCTCATGGAGTTTCTGATCAGTTGGTCATGCTGGGGGATCCCGCATGGCGCACTTCAGCGCGGAACTCTTACGGCAATGTTTTCCTGTGGAAGAATTTCCTCACCCCTTGGGGCGATGCCGCATACATCAACAATCAGGGCGATTTGACATTTGTGGGAGTGGATTCCGAAGCCTGGAACTCGAAAGGGACAGGCGGTGCCGCGCTATTCAAAGTTGGAAAAATGGGCGCCTTGCGCCTCTTCAGCATGAACGGGGGCAATCTCGGTAGCCCGTATCCCACCCCCGCGTTTGATGTGGCTGCCGATGAGTTCCAGATATACAATAATGTCATGCGGGCATGCCGGAGCGGGATAGTCGATTGTGTGCTCCGTCCAGGTAACCTCCGGTCGCTCCTGGTCAATAGCCCCTCCCCCAGGGTATACGATGACAAGGCCTCGAATGCCTTTCGCACCAAGGCATTCGAGGCCGGTAGCACAGATTTCGAGGTGAACGGAACGGCGCAAAGCAGCTTAACGGCAGGGCAGCAGGCGATGCTTTCTGCCATGGTCTTCGACAAGCGGCCAGGCAAACCCTGGGAAGCGCCGCGCTACGGCGCTATTCCCGATCCCGCCGGGCCTGCCTGGAAGCAAAACCTGGCGGGGAAGCCCGATAACACCGATTACATCCAGGGGCTGATCGATGCCAACGGGGTGGCGCGCCTGCCCGCGGGCATCTACTACATTTCACGGCCGTTGAAAGTGAAAACTGGCGGGGGTCTTATCGGCGCCGGCGCCGATAAGACGGCGATCATCGCGATGAACGGCAAACTTGACCTGATTGTCGCCAACGACAAAGACGCCAGGCTCCCCACGGGGAGAAAGATCATCCTGTCTGGCCTCACGCTTCAGGGAGGCGCCAATGGGGTCCATTTCGAGCCTGTCGGCACTGGTACAAAAACAGCGGAGGGGAACCCTATCCGCGCCTTGAATCCGGACGGAACCCCGAAAGTTAAGCCAACAAAGAGCAATTCAAAGGGCAATCCCTATGATGTCTATGTCCAATATACTGCCTGCTACTTCAATGATGTGACCTTCCGCAACATGTCCGTGGCCGGGATATTTATGGACCAGATCTTCGGGCTGGACAATATTTTCGTGTCTTACCTGAACTTTGTTAACTGCGATGCGGGGTGGAAGCAGAAAGTGGATCCCGCGTATACCTCACCTGTAGTCAACGGTACGTCACCCACGATGATGTACATGGATAAAGTGTTGTTCTATAGGTGCCAGTTCGCGGACAACCGCATTGCCATGGACCTGCCCGGGAACCGGAGCTGCAACCTGAACGCGTGGGTCAACTGTAAATTCGGGAATAACCGGGAGGGCGTCGCAGCGATGACAAGCTATGAGAGCGCTCTCTTTGCCAATTGCGACTTTATCAACAATGGCGGAACTGCGGTTGTAAGCAACGATCAACCGCTCTCCTTTGTGTCATGCCGCTTCAGGGCAGGCAGCGCCGGGGTGGCCATGTTTAAGGGCCCGGTTTCGGCCGAAGGGTGTTCTTTCGATCGCGATGGTTCTGCCGGGGCCACAATTCTCAGGCCAGGGGCCAACAATGTGAAAGTGTTTTTCATCAACTGCATTTCTAACGATATGCCGCTTGGTTTAACACCGAAAATCTCCGGTATGCTCGTGAACAGCGTGATGGTCCCCTCCGATCAGGTGAACCAAAGGATGGTACTGATCAAGGGCGGATCGGTCCGGCCTATCCTGAACGAAACAACAACCGGCACGGTCCCGGTGCCACAGCTCCTGTTTGGGAGTGACTGGTCAGAAATTCTAAATTAATTCAACCATGAACGAGCATGTTCGCTAAACACAAACACGGATGAAAATTTCACATGCGAGTTCCATCCGGCCTTTAAAAACAAATTATTTACAGATGAAAAATAGTGATATTAAACAAGTTATCTTTTCAACCTTGGCATTAAGCGTTCTTACCACAGGATACTGTGCAAATAAGGGTTCAAAAAATGTTTTGCAAAAGCCCAATGTAATTTTTGTATTCGCTGACGAATTGCATGGTCAGGATCTGGGTTATAATGGCAATAAGGACGTCATTACCCCAAACCTTGACCGGCTTGCCAGTCATGCAATCAATTTTACCAACACGATATCATGTTGCCCTGTCTGTAGTCCCTATCGGGGCAGCTTGCTCACGGGGCAGTATCCGCTTACAACGGGCGTTTTTGTCAACGATGTCCAGTTAAATCCTGAAGCGCCAACCATTGCCAAATCATTCAAAGCAGCCGGTTATCAGACGGCATATATCGGGAAATGGCATGTCGACGGACATGGACGAAATTCTTTCATCCCGGTCGATCGCAGGCAGGGTTTTGAATACTGGAAAGTCCTGGAATGTACCCATGATTACAATAATTCTTATTACTGGGGAAATGATGATAAAAAAGCAAAGTGGAAAGGTTACGATGCCTATGCCCAAACGGCTGATGCAGCGAATTACATCAGGGAAAGGAAGCAGGCAGATAAACCATTTTTCATGGTCCTTTCCTGGGGACCGCCGCATTCACCTCACAATACTGCCCCGGAACCATGCAAAAACATCTACCGGAACAAGCCGCTGAAGCTTCGTCCCAGTGTCCCTTCAGGTTTAAGGGATAAGGCAATTGCTGATTTAGTTGGATATTATGGCCATATTACGGCATTGGACAGTTGTATCGGGGTGTTGCAGAACACGTTAAAGGAGACTGGATTGGACGAAAATACCCTATTTATTTTTACTGCCGATCACGGGTCAATGGTTTATTCGCACGGGTTCATAAATAAACAAAGGCCTTACGAAGAATCAATCAATGTTCCCTTGCTCATCCGTTATCCTAAACTTTTTGGCAACAAGGGAAAGAAGAATGATATGCTGATCAATACACCTGATTTGATGCCTACACTTTTGGGCCTGTGTGGTTTGCCGATTCCAAAAACGGTTGAGGGAACTGACAGATCGCCCGTTATGAAGGGAAAGCAAGAAGATAAAACGGATGCTGTGCTGATTGCTTGTTATGAAGCTTTCGGACAATGGACGTATGACATGGGAGGAAAAGAATACCGCGGGGTGAGGACCAAACGTTTTACCTATGTGAAAGACTTGTCGGGGCCCTGGCTGCTTTTTGACAACCTGAAAGACCCGTATCAGCTGAACAATCTGGTGAATGACAAGGGGTATCAGCAAATAAAGAAGGATTTGGAAGGCAAACTGGCCCGGTTGTTACAAAAAACCAACGATCAATTTCTTCCCGGGCAGGAGTATATCAAAAAGTGGGGATATGTGACTGATGAAACCGGTACAGTTCCCTATGTCAAAATCAATTATCAGGGGTTACCTGTTGAATAATTCATTCCAATGCGTTTAAATTTTAAACTATAATCACATGAAATCATCCGGTATAATATCCTTAAGCGCCATATTGCTTACAGGCAACTTCGCTTATTCGCAAAGTCAGCCATCCAAACCAAATATCATTTTTCTCCTGGCCGATGATTTACGTTGGAACTCATTGGGTTGCATGGGAAATTCAATAATTATTACACCGAATATTGATAAATTGGCCAAAGAAGGCGTTCGGTTTAACAATGCCTGTGTAACAACCCCGATCTGTTGTTGCAGCAGGGCCTCGATCCTGACAGGCCAATACATGAGCAGAAATGGTGTAAGAGATTTTAATACAACCATAAACGAAACAAATTTTGCAGACACATACCCTGGAGTATTGCGTAAAGCTGGTTATTGGACTGGTTTTGTCGGGAAATATGGAGTTGGCAAGATCCGTGAGACAGATTTTGATTTTGCAACTGCTTATTTAGGTGTACATTGGTATCTAGTAAATCCAAATGCAAAGGTTGAAATAGTTGGTGTAGCGAAAAACGGAATGAAATATACAAGAATCATGGGCGATTCCATCCATGTAACCGACCGCAACGCTAATGATGCAATAGCGTTTTTAAGAAACAGGCCCAAAGATAAACCATTTAACCTTTCTGTTAGCTTTTTTGCCCCACATGCGCAGGATGGACATCCTGACCAATACCGCTACAAACCTTCGAGTGAAAAGTATTACAAGAATATTACCATTCCGGTACCCAAAACCTCAACTCTGGAAGACTTAAATGCATTACCACCATTTATTTCAAATGAGGAAAATTTTGGCCGTGTTCGCTGGCACTGGCGGTTCGATACACCCGAGAGATATCAGAAATACATGAAAGCGTACTACCGCTTGATAACGGATGTGGATGTTGCTGTTGGGAAAATTATTGCCGAATTAAAAATCGAAGGGGTTTATGAAAACACCCTGATTATTTTTATGGGCGATAATGGATATTTCCAAAGCGACCACGAACTGGCTGATAAATGGTATCCGTATGAAGAATCTATTCGTGTCCCCTTGATTATTTACGATCCACGACTTCCGGCAAAAAAAAGAGGTACTTCAAATGATGAGTTTGTCCTGAATATTGATGTTGCCCCAACTATTATTGCTGCAGCAGGTGCGGAAGTGCCAAAAGTAATTCAAGGGAAAAATCTTGAGCCTTTATACTCCTCTAAAAGACCAGTTACCTGGAGACAAGATTTTTTTGTTGAACACCCGATTATAGCCGGCAAAGAAAAAATTCCCTCATCTGAAGCATTGGTCACCCATTATGATAAGTACATATTCTGGCCTGACTATCAGTATGAAGAGTATTTCGATTTGAAAAGCGATCCGTTCGAAAAACACAATGGCGTCGGCGATGCTGTAAATGTTAAGAAGGTTGAGGTTATGAAGAAGCGTTTTGAAGAGTTGAAGAAAAAGGCCCAATAATTTTATTTGTTATGTTTTGAAAATATTTTTAGAAAATCAAAGCAAGATTGTTTAACACAACAACCTTGTGAAACTTGACATAAATTAAACTTTAAATACCATAAAATAAAACACATGAAAAAATATTCAAGGGTAATAGCAGTATTTTCTTTGATACTGTTGAGTTGCAGCAGCTATGCACAAAATAACAACAATACTTTATTGAAGGGTTTTGTAACCCCACCCAATGCCGCTAAACCGCGTGTATGGTGGCACTGGATGAGCGGCAATGTTACCAAGGAAGGGATTCGGGCTGACCTGGAGTGGATGCACCGGGTGGGCATAGGTGGGTTTCAGACTTTTGATGTATCAATGATACAACAAGTGGTTCCTAAGCGGCTGGTTTATATGACACCGGAATGGAAAGACGCATTTCTTTTTGCCACAAAGCTGGCCGACTCTTTAGGCCTTGAGATGGCTATTGCCGGCTCGCCCGGATGGAGCGAAAGCGGCGGTCCGTGGGTAACACCAGCCCAGGCCATGAAAAAATATGTGTGGAGCGAGACCCGTATAGAAGGCGGGAAGCCATTTACCGGTATTCTGCCAAAACCACCAACTACATCAGGTCCATATCTTCAGAATATCAGAGGTTATGGAAATGCTGTTCAAAAACCCGAAGATCCCGAATATTATGCAGATGCAGCGGTGGTAGCATATCGTGTACCTGAAAATGATATCTCAATATCAGAACTAAAGCCCAAGGTCACTTCCAGTGGTGGTAAATTTGATCTTACTATGTTAACCGATGGCGATTTGGAAAAAACCACATTTTTACCGGCAGCCCAGCCAAACGGGAAATCATGGATACAGTTTGAGTTCACCAAACCTGAGAAAATCCAGTCTGTCACAATTGTGTTCGGTGCCCAGAAAAGCAGCAGTATCCCGGCGCTTGAAGCCAGCGATGATGGACTCCGGTTCAAGACGGTCCTGCAGGATCCAGGTGGATCCCAAAGAACCATAACATTTCCACCGGTTACAGCCAGGTTTTTCCGCCTCACAATTACTACACCGGCTTTACAACCTGCCGGCGCAGATTCTGGTGGTTCAAGAAGAGGTAGAGGTAAGGGAGAAGACGGTCCTGCAGGAATGCAGATAGCAGAATTTGACTTGCATCGCTTTGCCCGGGTGAAATATTTTGAAGTTAAAGCTGGATTTGGTACCAGAAACGGAATGTATGATATAGCAACACCTTCAGTCTCTGCCACAGATGTTGTCAATAAAAATGAGGTAGTTGACCTGACATCTAAAATGCAACCTGATGGAACACTTAACTGGACACCTCCGGCCGGCCACTGGATGGTTACGCGCCTTGGCTATTCATTAACGGGTATAACAAACCATCCGGCTTCACGAGAAGCAACAGGCCTTGAAGTGGATAAACTAAGCGCGGAACATTGTAAAGCTTATTTTGAAAATTACCTCGATCAGTATAAAGATGCAACCGGCGGGTTGATGGGAAAGAAAGGCCTTCAGTACATGATAACCGACAGTTGGGAAGCGCGTACCCTGAATTGGACCGACAACATGATGATCGATTTTAAAAATCGACGTGGCTATGATATGCTTCCCTGGCTACCGGTACTTACCGGCCATATAGTAGAAAGTGCCGAAGCCAGCGACAGGTTCCTTTGGGATTTCCGTAAAACCATTGCTGACCTTACGGCAGAAAACCATTACGATCAGTTAACCACTTTGCTTCATGAACGGGGTATGGGACGTTATAGCGAATCGCATGAGAATGCCCGTCACATGGTTGCTGACGGCATGGAGGTTAAACGCACAGCCGACATTCCGATGAGTGCCATGTGGGTACCCGGAAATGTTGGGGGTAATTCCATTGGTGAAGTAGCGGTCCATTATAAAGCCGATGTACGTGAATCGGCATCTGTGGCCCATATCTATGGGCAGAACCTGGTTGCGGCTGAGTCTATGACAGCTATTGGCACCGCCTGGGCCTGGTCGCCCGAATCATTGAAACCAACCGCAGACATGGAACTCGCATGTGGATTGAACCGTTTCGTAATCCACTGTTCTGTACATCAACCGGTGTTTGACAAAATACCGGGCCTCGGCCTTGGGCCTTTCGGTCAATGGTTCACAAGAAATGAGACCTGGGCAGAGGAAGCAGGCGCATGGACCACCTACCTGGCCCGCAGTTCCTATATGCTTCAGCAGGGAAAATTTGTGGCTGACGTTGCCTATTTCTATGGTGAGGACAATAACATTACATCCCTTTTTTTGAACAAATTACCGGATGTCCCATCAAGCTATAATTACGATTTCGTAAACGCCGATGCGCTTATTAATGTCCTGTCGGTAAATAATGGACAGCTAATCACACCCAGCGGAATGGGCTACCGTTTGCTTGCCCTTGATCCTAATGCAAGGTATATGACATTACCTGTATTACGCAAGATCAGTGCAATGGTGAAAGCCGGAGCTGTTGTAGTTGGTGAAAAACCGGTTGGTACTCCCAGTCTGAGTGATGATCAGGCTGAATTCAAGACCATTGCTGACCAGCTCTGGGGGACCGGAACTGGTGAAACCACTTTCGGCAAGGGAAAAGTCTATGCCGGACGGACGATTGCTGAAGTTCTTACTTCTTTAAAGGTTACCCCCGATTTTGAGTACACCAAACCCCAGGATACCAC
>JAMDDG010000249.1 GCA_023488865.1 Bacteroidota bacterium
ATGCCCCCGTTTCTGGGCGGTGGCGAGATGATAGACCGCGTGACCTTTGAAAAAACCACATACAATGAACTTCCTTTCAAATTTGAAGCGGGAACGCCCCATTATGTCGGGGCCATCGGTATGGGAACCGCCATTCAGTACATTCAAAATATTGGTTTGGAGGCAATTGCAACCTATGAACACCAGCTGCTCACCTATGCTACCGAAAGAATGAAAGCATTGGGAAACCTGCAGATTTTCGGTGAATCGCCTGTCAAATCCGGGGTTATCTGTTTCCAGCTCGATCAAATTCACCCGTTTGATCTGGGGACGCTGCTCGATCAATTAGGTGTCGCGGTACGCACCGGCAGATTGTGTGCAGACCCGGTGATGGATCATTATGGCGTTTCCGCCATGACCCGCGCCTCTTTCGCTTTTTACAATACAGAAGAGGAGATCGACCGGTTTATTGAGGCGCTCACACGAATCCGTTCCATGTTTTAATTAAAATTCAGACTTTTCTTACATCTCCTGAATATTATATAATCCTAAAAATCAACAGCAAGCGTAATTGTCAATTGTTAATTATCAATTGTCAATTTCTTATTCCCTACTTTTGCAAAAAAAATATTTCGATATGACCATTGATGAAGTACAGCAGGAGATCATCTCCGATTTTTCGGTTTACGACGACTGGATGGATAAATACACCTATCTGATCGAATTAGGCAACGAACTCGAACCTATTGATGCCGCTTACAAAGTGGATCAGAACCTGATCCGCGGATGCCAGTCGAGGGTTTGGCTGCAACAGCGGCTGGAAGGGGACCGCATCATCTTCGAAGCCGAAAGCGATGCATTAATTGTAAAAGGGTTAGTCGCCTTGTTGCTCAAGGTCTTTTCAGGAAGGACTCCTCAGGAGATCTTAGATGCCGAACCCTATTTCATCGATGAAATCGGATTGAAACAACATCTCTCCCCTACTCGTTCAAATGGATTGATGGCCATGGTCAAGCAAATAAAATTGTACGCCCTGGCCTACAAACAAATTGCATCACAAAACAAATAAAATGGACCCAAGAATAGATCTGATCATTGAAAACCTAAAAGAGGTTTTTGACCCCGAAATCCCGGTAAACATCTACGACCTCGGATTGGTTTACAGCGTAGACGTGGAAGAAAATACCGCAAAGATCCTGATGACGCTCACTGCGCCGGGTTGCCCGGCAGCAGACATGATTCTGGCCGATGTGGAATATATGACCAAAAAAGTGGAGGGCATCGAGGATTGTAAGGTTGAAATCACTTTCGATCCTGCCTGGGACAAGTCGATGATGTCGGAAGAGGCACGCCTGGAGTTGGGCTTTATGTAACAAAACTGTCAATTCCGGGCCAACAGAAAAAAGGGAAGACCTTTCGATCTTCCCCCCATAGAGATAATTATCTGAAATTATGAAAACACTTAACCACATTTGGAAGAACCACAATCTTTGCAGATAAGGCACCCTTCCTGATAAATTACATTGTCTGAACCGCAACTTTCACACTTGGCATCATCACAGGAGGTGCCATTCGGAATAAACTTCTTCAGGGCGCGTGCAACCCCATTCTTCCAGGTGTTGATCGATTCGACATCAAATTGCAGGCTGGTAATCAATTCAACAATTTTCTGGATAGGCATACTGTGCCTCAGCACGCTGGATATAAACTTGGCGTAGTTCCAGAAGATGGGATTGAATTTGAAGGACAACCCTTCGATGGTAGTTTTGTAACCCCGGTTGTTCCGGTATTGGAAATCGTAGCGTGATACTCCGTTTTCATCCCGGTTCTTGATAATCCAGCCATTAGTTACCGAACGGGGAAGGAGGATCCCATCCTCATCATCGGCCAAACCGGTGAAAATTTCGTAGGGCCTGCCATCAATCAGCCCAATAAATGCGATCCATTTCTCTTTGTTATTTTGAAAACGTACGATATCGGCTTCCAAAATATCGGGGCGTTTGGTTGGAAAAACCCCGTCTTTCTTCTTGTCTTTGGCAGAGAGCAAAACGCCCGATCTGGAGCCTTCACGGTAGACAGTTACCCCTTTACAGCCATTTTCCCAGGCTGAGAAAAATAGTTTGCCAACCAACTCCTCGGTAGCTTCCTCGGGCAGGTTAATCGTCACAGAGATGGAGTGGTCGACCCATTTTTGTATCTGGCCCTGCATTTTGACTTTTGCCATCCAGTCGATGTCGTTGGAAGTAGCTTTGGCGTAAGGTGACTTGTTGACCATTTCGTCAATTTCCTCGCTGCTGTATTTCTTGTTGGTTTTGTACCCGTTGATCTCCATCCATAGTTTGAATTTGTGATGGAAAACCAAATATTCTTCCCACGAGTCGCCCATTTCGTCGACGAAATCAATCCGTGCTTCCTTGTCGTTCGGGTTCACCTTTCTTCTGCGCTTATAAACCGGCATAAATACAGGTTCAATACCCGAAGTGGTCTGAGTCATCAGGCTGGTTGTCCCGGTAGGGGCGATGGTAAGCAGGGCGATGTTCCGACGGCCATATTTGGCCATCTCTTCGTAAAGTTCAGGATCGGCCAGGGCCAGACGCTTGATATAAGGATTGCTTATCTCTTTTTTTGTATCGTAGATTGGGAAGGCGCCACGTTCCTTGGCTAACAGCACCGAACCGCGATAAGCCTCGATGGCAACGACTTTGTGGACTTCTACCGAGAAGTCGATGGCATTCTCTGATCCGTATTGCAAGCCAAGCGCGGCAAGCATGTCACCTTCGGCTGTGATGCCAATGCCGGTTCGGCGGCCATTGATCGCTTTTTCTTTGATTTTTCCCCACAGGTTCAGTTCTACCTGTTTGATCTCATCTGCTTCAGGATCCGCAAGGATTTTGTCGTAGATGGCATCGATTTTCTCCAATTCGAGATCGATGATGTCATCCATGATTCGTTGAGAGAGCCTTACATGCGAACGGAAGAGCGGGAAATTGAACCTCGCGTGTTCCGTAAAGGGTTGGTCTACATACGAATATAGGTTGATGGCAATCAAACGGCAGCTGTCGTACGGACAGAGCGGAATTTCGCCGCAGGGATTGGTGGAAACAGTAGCATAACCCAGATCTGCATAGCAATCGGGAACAGACTCACGGATAACAGTGTCCCAGAAAAGAATGCCCGGCTCGGCAGATTTCCAGGCATTGAAAACAATTTTTTGCCAGAGTTTTGCCGCATCTGTTTCCTTTGAATAAACCGGATCTTTGCTGTCGATTGGATATTTTTGAAGGTACGTAGCCGAGTCGCGCACAGCCTTCATGAATTCATCATCTATCTTGACCGACACGTTGGCCCCGGTTACTTTGCCTTCGTCCATTTTGGCATCGATGAACTGCTCGGAATCGGGATGTTTGATAGAGACAGAGAGCATTAAAGCGCCTCTGCGGCCATCCTGCGCCACCTCTCTCGTTGAGTTTGAAAATCGCTCCATAAAGGGAACGATACCGGTAGAGGTAAGGGCAGAATTTTTTACAGGTGAACCTTTGGGACGGATATGTGACAGGTCGTGCCCCACGCCGCCGCGTCTTTTCATTAGTTGGACCTGCTCCTGGTCGACCATCATGATCCCGCCATAAGAATCCGCACCGTTTCCAACTACAAAACAGTTGGAAAGTGATCCGGTTTGAAAATCATTTCCAATACCGGTCATCGGCCCGCCCTGCGGAACGATGTACTTAAACTCGGCAAACAATTCAAAAAGCTCCTTCTCAGACAATGGATTCGGGTATTTTTTTTCAATCCGGGCTATCTCTGACGATAGACGGTGGTGAAGATCATCGGGCGTTTTTTCGAACAGATTGCCAAACGAATCTTTCAGTGCATATTTATTGACCCAAACCCTGGCAGCTAACTCATCTCCCTGAAAATATTTCAGGGATGCCTCAAATGCCTCTTCATTTGAATAAGTCTTGAGATGTGTATTTTTTTTCATAGAGGAAATGTCATTTAGTTCCATAGTTTAAGTATTCGTCGAATAAATTAATATCAGGGTCCTTCGAGTTAGCTTAGCTTTAAGCGGAAGCCAATCTTATTAGGGTAAAGATAGTCACAAACTCATTTTTCCGGATAGCTATTTTCTGTATGGGCAAGAAAAGTTATCAACTTGAAAGTGTTAATATACACAATTACAAATAGATAGAAAATATTTAGTCGTAAAAAGTTGACAAAAAATAATTTTCTGTGATTTTTATTGACAAAAAATGTTCAGCTTGACAGGAAACGAAAATCTACTTTTCGAAGAAATAACGAACGATTTTTTCTGATGCTCCCCGGTTACTTTCAACATATTGTGAAGCAAAATGGCCCTCGTTTTCTAACCTAACCGGGTCGTTAAGGTAACTTTCGAACAGATTGTTTAATTCGTCGTAATTGGAGATGGAATGAGCTGCACCCAGCTGGATCATCTCTTCCGCTTCGTGAAATTTATGGTAATCGGGCCCGAATACGACCGGCATTCCATAAACTGCCGGTTCAAGAATACTGTGGATCCCGGTAGTGAACCCACCTCCGATATAAGCTACTTTCGCATAACGGTAAACCGAAACTAAATAGCCATATCCATCAACAATTAATACTTCGGCGGATTTTAGTTGTTCCGGCGCTGAATCGGCTGAATAGAGAATATACGGACGTTTCAGCGCAGAGATAATGCGTTCAAGGGAGTGCTCATTGACTTCGTGCGGCGCTACCACGAATTTGACTTTGTGGGTACATTCATTCACATAATTTACAAACAAAACTTCATCTTCCAGCCAGGTACTACCGGCAACGATTACTTTGTTTCCGGCACAAAATTGTTCTAATTTCGGTAACCGGGAAGCCGCCCGGGCAATCTGGGCCACCCGGTCGAGCCGGGTATCACCGCTGATAGAAACGTTTTCGAAGCCAAATTTTTTGAGTATCCCAGCTGAACTTTGGTTCTGTACAAAGATGTGGGTATAGGCCTTCAGCGCTTTTCTGAACCATTTGCCCCAGGGACGAAAGAAAAATTGGGAAGGGCGGAAAAGGGCCGAAAATATATAAGTGGGTATCCCTCTTTTCTTTAGTTCGGTCAAAAAGTTAAACCAAAATTCATATTTGACAAAAAACACTTTGTCCGGATGAACAATGTCTAAAAACCTGGATGCATTCCGGGGGGTATCCAACGGGAGATAATAAACATAATCAACCATCGGATAATCTTTTTTCAATTCGTATCCGGAAGGTGAAAAGAAAGTAAGCAAGATTCTGTATCCGGGGAAATCTTTCCTGACACCTTCAATTACAGGTCTTGCCTGTTCAAATTCGCCTAAGGAGGAAACGTGAAACCAAAGCAAGGGTTCGCCGGGAACCACCTCTTTTTGAATCTTCTCAAAGAGATTTTTCCTGCCGGATAGCCATTTCCGAGCTTTGGGGTTCCTGAAAGAAACCGCCCAGATCAAAAAACAGTACAGCCGAATGCCCGTATTGTAAAGAAAACGCATCATTATTTGTTTTGGGTAATCCGGATTGCACCCGGTATTATCCTTTAATTTTAGTTCAAAATACTCTTTTCTGCGAGAAATCCATCATCTTCAAAAAGATTTGATCCGTTGGCCGCAGCAACTGCTAACTGGTCGCAACGCTCATTTCCCGGAATAGCCGCATGGCCTTTCACCCATACAAATTTCACTTTGTGACATTGATAAATCTCATAAAAGCGCATCCATAAGTCACTGTTCTTTTTGCCCTTGAACCTGTTCCTGATCCAGTTAAATAGCCATCCCTTTTCGACCGGATCCACCACATATCTTGAATCAGTATAGACCGTTACATCGGCGTTTTTTTGTTTCAACGCTTCCAGTCCGGCTATTACAGCCATCAATTCCATACGGTTATTGGTTGTTAGCCGGAAACCCGCCGACAACTCTTTCCGGTAATTTCCGGAAAGAAGAAGGGTGCCGTACCCTCCCCGTCCGGGATTGCCCAAAGAAGAACCGTCCGTGTATATGGTGATCTTTGGAGAGGGTTCTTTTGTCATGGTACTCGATCAATCTAATTATTATTCACATTTGAAAGCGCAGATTTGTAGGGACGTTGCATGCAACGTCTCTTTCCATGCAACGTCTCTACCCATTCCGCATCTCTACCCGGCAATGGTCATTTCATCTACTAAATGTTTTGCCCCTGCAAATTTATCGATGATCCATAAAACAAAACGAATATCCACACAGATACATTTTTGCAGGTCCGGTTCGTAAGCGATGTCGCCGCTCATGGCTTCCCAGTTACCGTCGAAAGCCAATCCGATAAGTTCACCATTGGCGTTCATCACCGGACTTCCCGAATTGCCGCCGGTAATGTCGTTGTTGGTAGTAAAACAGGTATGCAGGGTTCCGTCCTTATCGGCATATCTGCCGTAATCAGCGGCATGGTACAGATCGATCAGATGTTTGGGAAAGTCAAAGTCAGCATCCCCTGCTATCCCTTTTTCGGCATAACCTTTCAACGTGGTAAAATAGTTGTAGTGCACGCCATCCCTTGGATTGTAATCCCCTACTTTACCGTACGTCAATCGCATTGTAGAGTTGGCATCGGGATAAATTGTTTTGTCCTTGTTCATTTCATTTAAGCCGGCCACAAAAAGTTTTTTCCCATTTTCGAGATCTGCGGTAGACTTGAGTAAATCTTTACCGATGGTTCCCATCGCCACCAAAATAGACCGCATTGCAACAAAAACCGGGTCTTTATCGAGAACTTTTTTCGACGGCTTCTTTAGGAAAGCTTCCAATTTTTGCTGATCCGGGAAAATGCTCTTTTTGAAGAGATGTTTGGCAAAAGCATCATAATTACCTTTGTATTTTTTGGGTACCTCTTCAATGAAGGATGGATGGTATTTGTCAGCTACATTTTCGGCATACATTTTCGTCAAAGCTGCCGTGATTTTCTGATCTGTTTCGGCATCATAGTCTTTGTAAAATTCGGCAAAAGAAGCTTTAAACCTATCGGATGCTGCTTTGATTTTGTCTTTGTCATTGCCCTTGAGTTCATCGAACAGGGAGCTTGCTCCCAAGGCGAACCGATAGATTTCAGGCCCCCCAAACAGCGCTTCCCGAGCGTATTCTGAGGCAATTTTCTCATCAACAGACTGGTAGGATTTTGCAATGTTACTGAGTGCATCTCCATATTTTGCTTTCCTGGCGGGATTTTGGTTGACCCATTTTGTAAAATCCCTCTCAACAGCCAATTTTTTATCTAACACGTTCAAAGCAGAAAGCCCCATGTTCTGGCCAATTGAATATTTGTAATAGTTGGAACTGATTGCAAATTTGGATGCATACTGGATCCGGTTTTTTTCACCTTTGGCCATGTAAGCCCCAATGAGCTCCAATTTGGCTGCCCTTACCTTGATGCGGATTTTGTTGACAACATCCATGGTATATTTCAAACCAAAAGAGGTCAGGTAGCGGTTGGTCCTGCCGGGATAGCCCATGATCATCGTAAAGTCGTTCATCTTTTCCCCCGCTAACGAAACGGGCAGGTAATGTTTAGGATGGTAGGGGACGTTCTCTTTGGCATATTCGGCAGGTTTCCCGTCGGGCGCACAATAAATCCGGAACATGGAAAAATCGCCTGTGTGACGTGGCCACATCCAGTTGTCTGCTTCGCCCCCGAACTTGCCAATCGATTGTGGTGGGGCCCCCACCAAACGAACATCTTTAAATGTTTCAGTGACAAACAGGTAGAAGGTGTT